>JAGVIF010000499.1 GCA_020056205.1 Lentisphaeria bacterium
CGATATTCGAAGTTCATAGTTTTTCTTATCTCCGTTTCTCCGATTCGCCGTTTCTCCGATTCAAGGACACAGGCAAGATGCCTGTGCTACACTTTCGCATTCCCGCACTTTAGACCTTTAGAACTTCTCAATTGGCTTAGCATTCGATTCCGATTTCGACACCGATTAAGTTTCATTTTGATAAAACTGCGAAAATCGCAATTTCCCGCACACTTGCGCCGCACTGCTCAAACGCAAAATGTTAGGTTAACCGCGCAAATTCCGCATGAGGTCTATCAGTGGATTTATACCGTCCATAAATTTTTTAAAATTACCTGATTTTATTTGTTGCGCGGGGTCGCTTGCCGCTTCCATCGGATTTGGATGAGCCTCCACTATTATTCCGTCCGCGCCGACGGCGATTGCCGCCCTCGCCAAAGGCAGGACAAGCTCCACTCTGCCTGCGGCATGGCTTGGATCAACTATGACAGGCAGGTGGCTTTCCCGTTTCGCGACGGCGACTGCTCCGAGGTCAAGGGTGTTTCTGGTGGAGCTTTCAAAAGTCCTGATGCCCCTTTCGCAAAGTATTACCTGAGGACAACCGTGGACGAGAAGATATTCTGCGGACGAAAGCCATTCTTCGACGGTTGCGGCCAATCCTCTCTTGAGCAGGACAGGTTTTCCGGCGCCTGCGACACATTCGAGCAGGTGATAATTCTGGCAGTTTCTCGCCCCGATTTGGAGGCAGTCGGCCACTGCGGATACGGAGGCGATATGGGAGACCCCAACAATTTCCGTTACCACCGGCATTTTAGTTTCTTCCTTTACTTTTCTGAGTATTTCGACTCCTTCATCGCCGAGCCCCTGGAAGTCGTATGGAGAAGTTCTTGGCTTATATGCCCCGCCTCTCAGAATTTTCACTCCGCATGAGGCGACATCTTTCGCCGCCTTCCTCATCTGGTCAAGGCTTTCCACTGAGCATGGGCCTGCTATCACCTGAAAAAATCCGGCTCCGAGTTTCTCCGAGCCTATCTGCGCCAGGCTGTCGGCCGGATGATATTCCCTGCTCGCCAATTTGTAGCGCTTTTGAATTGGAATGACATCCTCGATAAAACTGAATGATTTGAGGATTTCGAGCGAGCGGTGCATTTGTTCGTCGCCAATCGCGCCAATGACCGTGTGTTCGACGCCGCGTATTACCCGCGGCTCATATCCGAGTTTTGTTATAATATCAGAAACTTCGTTTATCTTTTCATCCGGCGTGTGCGGTTTGAATACTATAATCATAATCCATCATGCTCCATTTTTGCCTGAAAATAATTGTTTAAACGGCGATTGTTTTTATCGGAAAAACAGGCATAGTATGTCATTTTTTCGTTAATTTTCAAGTTTTTTTATATGGCGAAATCAAAAATAATCGCGGCAATAGATATCGGAAGCAATTCCATAGTCCTGCTTGTGGCAAGGTGCCACGCGAACGGTCTCGTCGAGCCGATTAACGAGGTTTTTGCTATAACAAAACTCGGCAGGGAGCTTTCAAAGACCGAACTTCTCGCGGACGACGCCATGCGCAATACGATAGCGGCCGCGAAGGAAATGAGAATGATCGCGGATCATGACGGCGCCGAGGATATAGTCGTTGTGGCGACTCACGCTGTCAGAGCCGCGAACAACAGGAGCGAGTTTCTCGTGAATTGCCATAGGGAAATAGGTGTTTTTCCGCAGGTTCTCAGCGGGAAAGAGGAGGCAAAATTCACTTACCTCGGCGCCAGTTCGGACATTTCCGAAAACAAAGATATTTTGACAATAGATGTCGGCGGGGGAAGCACTGAGATCGCATTCGGCACACGACAGGTGATGATAGACGCACACAGTCTTCCGATAGGATGTGTCAGTCTTTGCGACCAGTTCAAAATTGGCAAAGGAGAATGGATAACCGACAGGATAGCCGCCAAAAATCACATACGGAAAATGCTTTTCGGCGTGGTTGATCCGGTCAACACATGGCTTAAAGGGAAAACGCCTGAAGTGGTGGCGTCAGGCGGAACCGCAAATACATACACGGCTATTCTCGCAGGGAAACATCTTTACGACAGAACCCAAAGCCACATGAAAAAAAGTTCCAGAAAAGAACTTGCCGTCATCAACAGAAAACTCTCAAGGATGAGCCTTGATGCGCGAATCCGCGTTCCCGGAATGGAAAAAGACAGAGCCGATGTGCTCCCGGCCGGCCTTATGATATTGTCGGAAGTTCTCGAATTTTTCTCGTTCAACGCATTCAGCATAAGCGCCAACGGACTGAGATTCGGGATATTGAGACACTATATTCAGAGGAATTTTTAGTGTCTTTGTTTTAAACTTCTATGCATGGAGTTTAAAAATAACGGAGAGCGGGTTTTTTTGCCCGCCGGCGGAAGAAACTCGCGGGTTGGAAAACCAGCGCTCCCTTTTTCCAATCGAAGACGCATCGAGACTATTGTGAGACAATCAGTAACTACAAAGCGGCACGGGAGCGCCGCCTATTGCCATCAGATTAAGGGTTTGAATATCCAACACGGAATATCCAATGACGAATGAAGAAAACAATTGAGAAGCGCGGGAGTTCGAGAGTTTTCCCAATCGAGGTCGCTATCGGAACCGCTTTATTGACTCAGCATTCGATCCCGACCCCGAAAAAAGCGGGAGTTTCAAAGGAGAATTTAGAAAACTTTTCTACTTTATTTCCATCAGTTAGATGAAGAAGATGAGGGATCATCGCTTTCGCCTTCGGTTGTCCTTCCCCGTTTGGCTTGTATTGTGACGCCCGGAGCGGCGGTCAGATAGAGCATAAGCATTATGTTATCCTTATACTCTTTGTTCCCTGTGTTCGTTCTCCGCGTTTTGCGCCTGTATTCAAGAGCCACTTCCCAGCAGTGCAGATTTTGAACGAGTTTCAGTCTTCCTTCCGTAAGCAACTTATCCTTATCGTTGAGGTCGTAAGCGACCTCGAACTCTCCGCGCGTGCTTTCCCTGATGGGAAAATCAAGTGTAAAAGAAACATTTTGGCTTTTGCTGAATCTGCGCAGGAATGAGCTTCCGGCAGTTATGTCGGTAAGGCCGCTTCCCATCGAATAAACGCTTCTTTGGTCGTAGTTGTCCTGGTAATTGTAGGCGGCGGAGACTTGCCATCTTTTGGTTATGTCGTAAGAGAAAGAGGTTGAATACTTGACTATATTGAGATCATTGGAGTCTATCAGCATATCTGATCGCGACGAGAAACCGGAGAATGGCGTGAATTCAAAGATAGTTCCGAAATCTCCGAGACTTGGGAATTTGTTCCCGTCCACTTTTTTTTCCCTTGAGAAATGATAGTCGAAGTAGTTTTCAAGAGACATCCATTTGTATATAGCCTGGTTTTCCCAGCCGCCCTGTCGTGTCTCGAAACGGTTTTTCACCCCGAGCCTCACAAAATTCTGCTTTGTGATTCTGTCAATGTCGTCAAAATAATATATCTTATCCCTGTCAAGAGAAGGGCTTGGAATGAAATTGTAATTAACATACGGAACTATGACATGACGAATTCCGTCCAAGTTCCAGAACGCATTTTTCGTATTATTCCATGTTCTGTATATTTTTGTGTTCGCCTCTATTCCGCCTTCGTAGATAAAACGCCATTTTTCAGCGCCGTCGTTGTCGTAGTTCACGACATATCCGGCCTGGGTACCCTGTCCATGATTGTCAACTCCGAACATAGTATTCAAATCGGACGGGGTTATCTCTCCCTTTGATGTTCCGGAGTAATATGTCAGACGCAGTCCGCTTCTTGGAACGATGTTCAGCCAGTCAAGTTTGAACGGATAGTAAAGCATGTGAAGAGTGTCGAACCTCGTCGCATCGTAATCGCGCGGGTCAATGAGATTTCCGGTGGTTCTTGCCTCATCGTATTGCCGCCAGTTCATCTTGAAGTGTCCGATGGTCGTTTCGCCCTGATAGTATATGTTTTTGAACAGTTCTTGGCGCGGAATGTCGAGACGAAGTTCCGGCAGCCGTTCGACTTCCGAAAAGAAATCGTTGATTCTTGGGCGGATAGTTCCGGAAACAATGAATTTGTCGAATTGATAATCGGCGTTCACATAAGTCGCAGGCTGCGGATCGTTATCATACCTTTCCTTAAAAAAATCATGAAGGAAATTTATGTCACTTATGCTTTCGATGCGGCCTCTGAGATCGAGACTTGGAGTCAAGTGGAAGAGACTGGAAAGATAAGCGTCATACCTTTCCTTCGGAATGTTGAATCTCGCGCTCGGCGTCCTATCTAAATTATCCGGATCCTTGTCGGTATTATCCGGATCCTTGTCGGTCATTCCATATACGAATGCTTCGCTGTAGCTTTTTTCAGTTCTCATCTTGAATTTGAGTCCGGCTCCGGGACCGCGCTCGGAAAAATAATCAGCCAGGAGGCTCGCCTTGATTTCGGGATTTTCCGTGAGCGTAACCGTTTTTTTCGTTCTTATGTAGTATCCCCAGTTGGAGTCCTCCCCTGCCTGTATCTGCCATCCGAACCCGTTTTCTTCGTTTGCTTTGTACAGCACAGGAACCCAAAAAACCGGGACAGAACCTATCCAGAAAGTACAGTTATACGCCCATACATTGTATCTGGTGGAATCGGCAACTCCTTTTTTGGCGATGTCGCCGCCGCCTTCAGCCGGGGATAGTTTCACCCTTGAAGCGGTCATCGAGTAATGGTCATGATCCTCAAACAGGTATTCGCAGGTGGACAATGTGGCGTCTTTGATTAAAATATCACCTGAAGGCTCTCTCTCCGCATTCCCTCCGAGATAGTAGAAATTGTCATATTTGCCCTTGAAATTGCCGAGATCAAAAACCCCGGTGCCGAGATTGCCTGCCGCCCGTTCACCCTTCCACACCGCATCTTCTTTCAGAGTTGTAACAAGGAGCATTCTCCTGCCTGAAGGCTTGTTGATGTATCCGTTGACAGTTATTTTTGTGTTGGGCTCTTTCTGAAGCTCTTCCAGTTCCCATCTCTCTATTTCACTACTGCCTTCCGTTCGCCTTATAAAAACAACGTTGCCAATAGTCTCCACGTCTTTCGTTGTCATATTCAGAATCGCCTTGTCGCATCGTATGTCAATATCCTTGTATTTTACGACGACATGCCCCGTCCCGATTATATTGTCGGCAACGAATTCCATGTGATCAGCCGCCGCGTCAACATCGCCTTTCGAAAATTTAGAAATGACATCAGATTCGGCGTTGAGCGCGGGTAATGCCGCGAAAAAGACGGCAAGAATAATGAGCCAATTGCAAAACTCATAAACCGCGCCGTTGCAGATGCCATCGGAGGGCTCGCAAGGTATAAGTTCAGAAACCCCGTCCTTTGCTGAACTTATACAAAAGAAAAATGCA
>JAGVIF010000571.1 GCA_020056205.1 Lentisphaeria bacterium
AAAATCTCAGAATTTTCAAATCATGAAAAAATTATTGCCGCGTTTCCGGAAGTCTTTTACGAAAAAGATATTCCGCTCATTGAGAATATGCTCTCGGCGTGCGCCGAATGTAAGTTCAGGGCTGAACTTAACAATTTGGACGCGATATCTATGGCAAATGAAATCGGGTTAGAGTGGGAGGCGGGCCCCGGTTTGATGGTTTTGAACTCCTTTGCCTCCGAAGCTCTTGCGTCAAAAGGTGCGAGAGCCGTCACAATTTCTTTCGAGGCCGATTTTAAACAAATGCAGGAACTTTCTTCGGCGAGTTCCGTCCCGCTGATACTCTACGTTTTCGGCCGCCCGAGACTAATGCGCAGCAGGGTTCATCTCTCAAACAAAGCCCTTTGCCTTGAAGAAAAAAGGGGAACGAAAATCGCTATGGCAAACGACGGCGGGTTTAGCGTTTTTTATCCTGAAGAACCTTTCAATATCGCCAAATCCGAATTCAAAAATATCATGGCGGCTCAGATCGCTGTTGACCTTGTTTTTTCTCCAAATCCGTTGAGGGAATGGCTCGACCGGAAGCAAATTCCCTCCGGCGTCTTCAATTTAAA
Organism: Lentisphaeria bacterium; assembly: GCA_020056205.1. Taxonomy (GTDB): domain Bacteria; phylum Verrucomicrobiota; class Lentisphaeria; order Victivallales; family GWF2-50-93; genus JAGVIF01. The sequence goes on from JAGVIF010000571.1 coordinate 594, forward strand.
AAGAAAACTACGATAGCTGCGCGCCCATTCAGCGGTCATCTGGCCGCCGCGCATTTGCGCCGCCGGGGATGCCTTCACGGAATCAGGTATTTTCTTACAGCAATAAAATCAATATCCCAAGGACTAGAAAGAATACGCCCATCGCCGTCTTCCCTATGACAACATCGTGTTTTGTCCAGCGGAGCAAAATGTTAGTGGTCGCGCCGCAGTACGAAACTGCGAAAATCGCAAGCAGCGGCAGAATGAACATCAGATTGTAAAGCACAAGATAAAAAAGCCACCCGGCGCTTCCTCCTCCCCCGGTTTTTACCAGCAACGCGAGCGTCGGCACATAGACCTGCCCTGTGCACACGCTTTCGATTATCGTAACAACAAAGCCTATGAAAAGCGTTCCCGGAATAAGAAATCTGTAGGCAAGCCCCCTGCGCATTATTTCATGGATTCCTTTCTTGAATAAATCCGGAACTTGTAATAAAACACTGCTTGCGGCGCCTGTCTTCCTGAAAAACCATGCATCCCTGAAAGAAAACACGGCGAATATTATCAGAATCCCGAACATCGCCCAATTTAAAATATTCCTGAAAAGGCTGTTCCCATGGAAAAATTTCAGGAATTCCAATATCCCAAGTCCCAACAGCAAATAGGTAAAAAAACATGAGACACAATAAAAAACACCCACAAGAATAAGCTTCCTTCCACTGATCTTCGACACGGACAAAAGGCTTATGAAAAACACTAATGTCGAAAACACGCACGGATTTATCCCGTCCAGCAATCCTGCCGCGATTATTGCGGCGATGGTGAAATTTCCCGCATATTTTTTCAGCATTTCCTTTTTTCCCTGAGAGGTTTCAGTGTTGACGAAAATTTCCGGTTTTTCATTCGTCCTGAGAGAATCGCCGATTTGTTTTAAAAGTCCGGCTTCGATATTTTTATAGCCATTGAAAGCGTGTTTGCCGTTGACTATCATGCAGACAGCCTCGTTCCCCGGGATATTCAGCCTGTCGCGATAAAAAGCGAATCTGAGGAAACTCTCCATAAGCGCCGTGTCATATCTCTCAATTCTGACCCTGCCGCTGAAATCCTCTTTTATTTGGGGGATTATAAACGCGTCCAGCCTCCGGCATTCGGAGCATCCGATCTGATAAAAATACTCTATCACTGCGTGGATAGATTCTTTTTCAGGCGCGCCGTTCTCCTTTTTATTTGAAGGCGCCGGCGCCGATTTATCCATAACTGCGGCCGAAATCAGAATCTCAAGAGGAGGCCATCCTTCAGGTTTCAAAACGGGAATTTTTATTTCACATTTTACTTGACCGATATCTTTTTCAGGCGTGAAGTCAAAAACAATGCCCAGTCCCTTCTCGCCGCGGGAAGATGAAACTTCAACCGGATAATTGCATTCAGCCGCGGGCTCGCCGAACAAAGTCCCCTCTCCAACGGGCGCTATAAGAAACTCTCTCCTGCACAGGGTTCCGGCAGTAATTTTACCGAGGTAAATCAGGTTCGAGGGTCTTATCTCCGCGACAGGCACGGCATTTCCGCTGAACGTGAACATGATGAACCTCTGTTTCGGATCATTCGTCTCTACGAAGAAATTTTTAGTGTAAGGCCCCGAAAGCGCGCCCGGCACAAGAAGCAGTTTCAGTTCCGCCGTTTTTCCGGGGGCAATCTCCCTTTCGGAAACTTTTATCTCGGCGCAAGCGCCGCATGTCTTGTTCACACCTATAATTTTCAAGACATCAGCCCCCGAGTTTTTAATTTCAAAAACAAACTCCCGCTCCTCCTTTGCGGGATAGTTTCCAAAATTCGCCTGACGCGCGCCTTCAACCGAAATTACGGGATTTCCCCCCGGCGCATTGACAATAAAAAGCGCCGAAATAAACAAAATGCGCAAAATCTTTTTCATAGAATGTCTCATTATGTTATAAATAATTTATGTCGAATCCGTCACGGATTCAGGTATTCCTCTCGCAAAGCCGCAAACTGAAAAACAGAGGAATAAGAATGTCTCACGCAAAGCCGCAAAGAACGCCAAGTGATTCTTCCATCTTATAATTCTTCTTTGCGTCCTTTGCGCCTTTGCGTGATAAATATTTAATGGATTTAAAGCCTTGCGTCAGGCATGTTTGAATGCTCAACGTGTTTTGTCCCGTTTGTTAGAACGGAAACAGATTCGTGTGAAATTTATGTTAAACCGCACCAACGGGGGTTTAAAAGAGCAAAAACGCGCTACAGTATATACCGAAATTTAAATAAAAATCTTTTTTTTCGAAGGAGACTTGTGAAACCTTTTGATAATATCACAAAATCCATGCGCGCTAAAATCACGCCCCGCCGCGTCGTGATTTTTTCACTCCTGTTTTTCGCGGCGCTCGGGGCGGGACTCTTCGGGTTATACAAAATTATACGCAATCCCAAGCCATTACTGACCGCAATCAATAAATACGAGTCCGGCAGGAGAAACTCCAGAGCGAAAAATACACAAACCCCGCGCTCATCCGAGCCTGTCTCCGTCCCCAGCCCCGCCGGACTTGAAAAAATAAAAGCCGAATACACACGCGATTTTTTTTACCAATATGAAATTCCCGATACGGATGGTTATCTCCACCCCAGAATATCCCCCGCCGTGGAAATACCGGAAACCGTGAAGATGATCGCAGGCATTGACCGAGAAAAAGGCTATATAGCAAGGCTTAACGCCGTTCATTCCCTCGGAGACAGCCTTTCCGGACAGGAAATCAATGCCCTCCTTTATTTTCTTCATAAAAAAGCCGGCGAGGATGTCCTGCCTCTCCTCGAATTTGACGCAATAAAAAACGATGCCGCCGGCGCTCTCCTCAATCAGAAATATTTTCCTTCTGTTTTCCCCTTACACCTGATTGCTATGTTTTATGACAAATCCTTTGACAATGTCTGGCGCGATTACTGCGTCCAGTTTCTCTCGCAATGCTATCCTAAAATGACCGACCCTGAGGAACGCGAAATAGCGAAAAATCTTTTTTTCGCGGCTCTCGATGATGAAGATGGCATTCCGGGCGCCGCGCTCATCGCCTTGGCCGGGCTTGCCGGCAATACGGGCGTTGACCGCCAAAAGGTCTCCGATGCCGCATACAAACTCTCAGCCGATCCGGCCGTGCCGGACGCAATAAAAATCACGGCGCTGCAGATAGCCGCCAAATTCAAAAATCCACAAGTTCTGCCGATGGCGCGCGGACTTATAGGCGAATCAAAAAATGTGCCCCTGAAAATATCGGCCATAGCTGTCGTCGGAGCAATGGGCGACAGTTCCGACCGCAAAGTGCTCAACGCTCTGCTCAAAAACGGTGATATCCGCCTTCGCGCGGCATCAAAGGCCGCCCTCGGAAAACTCAATAAATCCGCGAACTGAAAATCAAAAAAGTTCGGGAGTTCGAAAGTGAAAAAAGTAGAATTTAGGAAGTAGAAAACTTTATTACGCAAAATGAGGCTGAGCCACCCAGCCGCGAGTGGCGAGGCGGCTGATTTTTTAACGTTATAAAAAATACAAACACGGAGAAGCGCATGCCTTCAATATCAACTTTTTACGGGATAATCGTCTATGTCTATTTCATGGACAACAAGCAACACAAAAGCCCGCATATCCATGCTAAATACCAAGAATACGAAGCCTCACTTGGGATACCGGATGGAAATATTTTAGAAGGGGATTTACCTTCTTCCAAGATGAAGCTGCTCCAAGCTTGGATAGAGATTCATAGAGACGAGCTCATGGCCGCATGGCAACTGGTAGTAGAAGGCGAGCAACCTCCAAAAATTGAACCATTGAGGTGAATTTATGAATCCACGAATTGTCAACGCAGAACCGCTTCAAGGCTATAAACTTTTCTTGAAATTCACAAATGGCGAAAAGGGCATTTACGACTGTTCACCATTGTTAAATTTTGGGGTTTTCAGAGAGCTTCGTGATATGAGCTATTTCAACAAGGTCAAAGTTGTAGATGGAACAATCGCATGGCCTAATGATCAGGATATTTGTCCAGACACGCTTTATATTGACGCAGCGAAAACTGCTAACAAGGGCGCTTCGCCCGACCGCAAGGATAGTGGCGGCTGATTTGATGTCTTTTGTCCCGTCCGTGAGAACGAAAAGAGATGTGTGTAAAAATCGTGAAAGTTTCATGTGAGAAATATGTTAATTCGCGTTTTCAAAGGCTTTCGAAGATTGCAAAGAGAAAAGACACGCTATAGCATAACACTGAAACTGAAATTTAAATTCG
>JAGVIF010000588.1 GCA_020056205.1 Lentisphaeria bacterium
ACGGTCCATCCCCACGCGTGTGGGGAAAATACCCCGTCGCTCGGAGACCGCGAAACAGCGGACGGTCCATCCCCACGCGTGTGGGGAAAATGCAGAGCAAAGCCCTGCCGAGGTCAGATCTGCCGGTCCATCCCCACGCGTGTGGGGAAAATCTCGTTACTGCATTATCCGCAGGGGAGATTCCCGGTCCATCCCCACGCGTGTGGGGAAAATTATACAAGGCAGCATCAGCCGTGGGGTCAGACCGGTCCATCCCCACGCGTGTGGGGAAAATCAAGATCGACGTTAACCCCGTCAGACGGAGCTCGGTCCATCCCCACGCGTGTGGGGAAAATTTTCTACGGCCCTGCCCGATTATCCAATTTGGCGGTCCATCCCCACGCGTGTGGGGAAAATCGATAATTTTGAGGTTTTGACGGAGGTAACCTCGGTCCATCCCCACGCGTGTGGGGAAAATAGAACTGGCAGGTCAAAATATACGCGGCAAGTCGGTCCATCCCCACGCGTGTGGGGAAAATTGGAGTGGCTTGAAAATCGAGTATAGGGATCGCGGTCCATCCCCACGCGTGTGGGGAAAATCCAATCTGCCGTAACCCATTGAGAATAGTGCCCGGTCCATCCCCACGCGTGTGGGGAAAATACGAGGAGGTTATAGCGTTTATAGCGTTTTTCCGGTCCATCCCCACGCGTGTGGGGAAAATAAAACAGCCGGACACGCGGACACGCGGACACGCGGACACACGGTCCATCCCCACGCGTGTGGGGAAAATTATACTCTCCCTCCCTTTTTTTTACGAGACTCCGGTCCATCCCCACGCGTGTGGGGAAAATTTTTCCGTTTCGAACCAATCAGTTACGTCCCCCGGTCCATCCCCACGCGTGTGGGGAAAATGCCTCAAGGCGGGCTTGCTTGGCGGCGGAGGTCGGTCCATCCCCACGCGTGTGGGGAAAATTATGAGCTGGCGCGCGAAGTTGGGATTGTTGCTGGTCCATCCCCACGCGTGTGGGGAAAATAGCAAGATATAGATAAAAATAAAGACTACCCCACTATATATTGTGTCTATTCAGTTGTCAAAGAACCACTATTTTCTTCAGACGATTCATTTTTCTGCCATTTTTCAGCGACGAGGAAATGTCCTGTTACTGATACTGGGATTCTGTCCGTATCGCCATAATGACGTATTGAGAATCCTTGCGAATTTTCTTCGGTTGATAGGACGAGCATTCCGAGAGTTTTGGCATTTCTCAAGATGTATTCCAGAGTTTTATCCCTGGTTCGTTTGTTTAGGGTTCCGACAAAGACATTTGGTTTGGGTTCGACGAACCATCTTTTCAGTATGCCTCTTATCGCGGGCGGCGTGTCATTGGTAATAAGGACCGTCATTGCATCAGCTCCTCTATGTCCAAGGGGATTCTTCTTGTAAGTTCCCTGTTTTCGATTTTCTTTTTCAGCAGAGTAATTACTTCGTCTTCACGGGCAAAAGGGTTTATTGACAATGCCTCGAAGGCGGCTTCAAGGGTTGTAAACGGTTTATACATGTCGGCGATGTCATATACAAACGGGAGAGTTCCGGCTATATGGACGAATCCAAGCGTCGGCACATATCCCATCGAGCAGACTATTGCTGTACACAGCGCATAAAGACAGGAATTAGCGGCGGATATTGCCTTGTTGATATTGTCGGCCAAGTCCCAGTTGTTTGGATTATAGTCCCGTCCTTTCCATGAGATGCCGTATTTGTAGCCCATGTCTTCGTAGAGATATTTTATCCGTTTGCCTTCCATGCCGCGCAGTTCCTTGATGGATTTTCCTGAAACATCGGCTTCAGGGAAGCGTTTGAGGAACATTTTTCTTGCGATTTCTTCGCGCTTCTTAGTTGAACCATGAAGCTCGGCGTGTTTTCGGGCATTTGAATTGTCGTGGTTTGGCGATATTCCAAAGGAATAGAATCGCATCCCGTCCTGTCCGACCCAGCATATAGGGGTATTGGAATCAGCGCAGGCTTTGATTGCCGCATGTGTGATTGTTGTCCCGGGTCCGAGCATGATGGCGCTCAGAGTTGCGACAGGGAGTCGTATTATTGTCCTGTCAGCGCCGATCCATTTAACGCTTGAATCGTCAACTTCGATCCGTCCGTGCTCAAGGTAGATGGGAGTCCATCTCTCCTTTGCCGGAGTCAGGGTTTCCAGAGGAGGTTTTTCGAATATTGGCAAAAAAACACCTCGATTTAAAGTTCTTCGACAGCCACTCTTCTGATGCCGAATTTTCTGGGTTCGCTGAAATCAAGAGGAGAGTCCATTATCGAATCAGTTCCTTCGGAAAAACTTTTAGCATCCTGTATCTTCCTAAACATTTTCAATTCAGGTTGGTTCTTCAATATGGCTCCAATAGCTTCTTCTTCGGAGTTGAAGATACCAACGGTTACAGGCGAAGCAGGGATGCATGACTTCCCCTGCCAAACCATACTCCCCACTTCGGATTTGAAAGGGCATTGTGGATTTTTCCAAGGCTGTCTTTTTCACCTGATAGAATCACTGCGAATTTCGCATCAAGCAGGAATTCGCGGTATGTCTGAACTGTTCCTCTGGTTTTTCCGTCTGCGGTCTTGACGATATTCTCCTTCTGAGTTTTTTCGTCATATTTCTCATATCCTCCTCCGACAGTGTGATAGTCAATGAGACGCAACGGTTGGCATTTCCCCTTTTTAAATGAATATACGGACATTTTAAGATTTGCGAGTTTCGCAAGCCCATCCGTATCCGTTTTCGGGATTCCCATGGCGGCGCAGACAAGTCCGAGTATTCCGCTTTTTGTGGGATAGGAAAGCGAAGTCCGCCGTTCGAACTTGCTCTGATAGCCCCATGACTGCATTGGGGCATCTATGAATAGCGCCAAATGTTTGCTGTCAGGCATTTTCGATCAATCCTTCAATGAATGATTTCATGTCAACGTCCGGAATCCACAGTTCAGTTTCAGATGTGAGATTGTAAGTGGTTTTCAGCTTCTCATAATGTTCCTTCAAAAGTTTGCAGGACTGCTCAACGAAGCCATTGTCCTTGTATGCTGCAACCGGCTTTTCAAAGGCGTTGACCAGTGAAAGCGGCTGTCCGGTCTTCCTTATTCCAAGAACGCATGAAGGAGGAGTGAATCCGAACATCGAGTTCTTCCTTGCCCCGGGAATGGCAAGTATTGAAGATTGAATGAAGGTTTTAAGGACAGTGTTCATATCTTCTGGCGGCAAATGCCCGAGATGATGCTTGTCCTTAAGTAGCTCAAGGTTCAGGCCGACATAGCGGTAATAGCAGGCGGAATTGAATTCGAGAGTTCCCATGTGTGCGGCGCCACCTTCTTCAAGAGGCTTCAAATCATCCACGGCGGTAAAGAAATCTATTTCATTGCTGACCTTATGTGTTGACAGAGCATGGCTGAAGAGTCCTGCGCCTTCGAGCATGAGTTCATGGTCGTCAGCGACCATCCTCCCGAAAAATGAAATGTCGGCTGCGTCCCGGACAGCTTCTTTCAATGATTTTAGCACGTCCTTCAATTCCTTTGGTGTATCATCCTTTTTCTTTTTGTCCTTCTTTTCCTCTTTTAAAAGTTCTTCAAGATTCTTGATGGATAGAACCTTGTCAACTATTTTTGAAATTTGCTCCGGAGAAAGATAAAGCAGTGTTTTAACTTTTTCGGAGTCATCAAGTCCGCCTAATGCTCCAGCTATAAGACCGGTGATTTTGCTTGCTGTATCTTCGCTTTTACCTCTGCTGAGCAATAATTCTTTCATAGATTTGACTATGAGCTTAGTTCTTTGGCCGGCAAAGAGAGATGGTTGATTTTCCTTTGCCATAAGTCGGATTGCCCTTTTCCAGGATTGGCTGCTGACACGCGCGCGCTGTGCGCCTCCGAATACGGCTGTTTTCGGGGAGTTCACGTCATCGCGGTTGAGGCAGGTTGCCGGGAACGACTGCAGGATGTGGAGTTCGATAAGTTTCATTTTGTTTTTCTCCTTTTTTATTTTATTCTATTGGTTTTAAAATCAACATTCCGTATCCTAAAGATTTAGCGGAGCCTAACCCATCGTTGAACGCCTTTTTGAATTTTTCTTTGTCAACGACTTCAAGTATCCCATCGAAATCAACTCGGCTGACTTTGTTTTGCTTGGATCCGTTTTTTCTGAAATACTCCGTAATCGGTTTTGAAACTGCGAAATTCGCAATTATGAATCCGGCCTGCTCTGCTTTTCTCGTGAGCCAAACTTTTAAGTCTTCTTCCTTGTATATTCCGACCCGCTTCCCTTTGTCAACGTCTTTTCCAATGCGTTTCGTCGGGTTTACGCGAAGTTGAAACAAGTATTTTTTGTAGTCAATATAAGCGGAAGAAATTTTCTTGGTTACCCAGTGTCCCCAAGCAGGCGGCGTTACCGGCAATTCAGACAGCAGATAAACCTGGAAACAGGTCTGCTTGTCGTCAATACGGAAGAGGAAGGAACGCTCATCGTCGTTGTGTCCTGGGAATGCTTTCCATAGCGCCTTGTGCCAGCAATAATTGTCGAAAAGTTCAAGGCTGGCGACTTCCTTTTTGTCTACAATGATTCGTGTCAGATACTTCATTCGGCCTCCTGTTCCTTGCTTCCCCAGAATTCAGAAGCCCATTCCACTTTCCTGTCATTGTCCCAGCGGACAAGGTCCCAGAACAATTGGCGGAAATTGATTTGGCATCCTTTTTGTTCAGCCGCTTTAATGACAGACGGGAGCATTTCGCAAAGTTCTACGGCAGAATCACAGGAAAGGAATCGCCTGAACTTTGCCTCAAATGTTTTCAGTCCGTCCTAGCCTTTCCCTTCGCCGGTCGCTATCTGCCGGAATGTAGTTCCGAGATTACCATTGGCACAGGTCTTCTTGTGGATTGCGAATCCCGCAGAAATGATTTGATATATTCTTCTTTCCTTTTCATTTTTAAGATCACAGTACCCTGCAATATGCGGCTAGGCATAATGTTCGGTTGTCGGACTCAATCCGCGTATCAAATCCGACATCATTCCCCTGTCCTCTTTGTGATTTTCCAAGAAATCAAGGAACTTATCAATGTTGTAGCTCATAGTATATCACCTTCCAATTTGTTCAATTCATAAAATTCATGAAGTTTAGATTCGAGAAGTTTCTTGTCCGGCAGTTTTGTTTGGTATTCCGCGACGAGCGCGGGAGCGAGGGAACTGCTCAGGGAAAACTCGACAATCTCCGAGTCCTTAGACTTACATAGGAGGACGCCTACACTCGGATTCTCATTTTCTTTTCTATCGTTCTTGTCAAGTGCTTTAAGATAGAAGGCAAGTTTTCCCAGATACTCCGGCTTGAAGTCATCTATCTTCAGTTCAAAAGCCACTAGGCAAGACAGGCCGCGATGGAAAAAGAGAAGATCAATGAAAAAATCTTTTCCGCCTATTTGAAGCCTGTATTCCTCGCTGACAAAACAGAAGTCTCTTCCAAGCTCAAGTAGGAACTTCCTGAGATTTCGCACCAGCCCCTTCTGAAGCTCTTCTTCCGAGTGCGATTCAGGAAGATTTAGAAAGTCAAGGATGTAGCTGTCCTTAAATACTTCCAATGCAGGGGGATACAATTGTGACATCAGTGATGACACTTTTACGGGAGATGTAACCGCTCTTTCAAACAGGCAGCTGTCAATCTGCCGTTCAAGCTGGCGAAATGAATAATTTTCTTTTACAGCAAGGCGGAGGTAGAACTCGCGTTCTTCACGAATCTTGCATTTGCTTATTATCAGTAAATTATGGGACCATGTCAATTGTCTCAACAGTGTCGAGACTTTTCTATCTCCTTGATAGACAATGTAAAACTGCCTCATGCGGAAAAGATTCGGGCGATTGAAGCCCTTGATCTCAGGATGGTTCTTTGAAATATGCGCGGCAAGTCCATCAACTACGCCTTCCCCCCATTCGGCTGATTCAAGCTTACTGCTAATATATTCTCCAACCTGCCAGTAGAGATCAACAAGGGCGGTGTTAACTGCGGAAAAGGCTTTTTCTCTTGATTTAAGGATGAGATGAACAACTTCATCAAATGAACTTTTTGTTGAAACGGGCTCTTCCTTGATGTGTTTTACGAGCTTTGAGATGTGTTTTTTTCAATCTTCTTTTTCATCTTCAGTTCTCTCTGTTTTTCGGATATTCAGGAATTTCCTACCTTGAGCATAAGCCTGAATCTGCCATGGAGTCTCCCGCGGACAGGCATGTGAATAGGCCTTGTTCATAGCATCTTTGATTTTATCTCTCCATTCGCCGTCAAGCGGCTGGGTGTCATCCGTCGCAGTATCAACCAAAGTCTTGTATGTGCTATCGAGGATTGACCAGTACATGGGTTGTGCTTTAGCATTAATTGCCTTCTTTTCCAGATCAAGGGACTTGCAATATTTGCAATATGAAGATACTGAGGTTGACAATGAGGTGGAGCCATTGTTTGACAATTCTACGCCCTTTTGATATTTCGATAGATTTGATTCACCAAAAATTGATACTGGAAGTGAAATGTTCCATTCGACCAAATCATTATTTTTAGCCTGGTCGGATTCGACACCGCCAACCCAAATGTCTACCGTGGCGTTGCCAAATCGCTCCTTGAATGTTGAGATGTTTTGCAGGCAGAGTGCGCCCCCTGCATTATTTGAAGCTTTGGCAATCACAAGCACAGACCCGAGTTCCCGCCATACATGCTTGCTTGAATTGATTATCAATGATATCAATTCGTCTTTTTTTGTCCTGATGATTGTCGTTGAGTGTTCCCTGAAGGCGGGAATGCCTTCGAATTTAAAATTCTTGGGTGTCGGACTGAAAATACATTCATTCGACAAGGGTTTATCATCAAGCAAGATGAATCGAGAGAGCGGCGCGAGCCTGCCCAAGTATGTTCTTGAGGCATTTTCAAATTCTGAAGCTGAATTTGATTTCACTGGAAAATTGTCCCAAACCGGAGAACCAAATGAATAATTGGGTAGGGATGAAGTAAGAATGGATTTCGGGATGATATTAAAATGCAATGTTCTAAGCATGTTTTCAGAACGAATGAAAGTATGCGCTGATTTTACACAAGGGGCCGCATAAGTAGAGAAGTTAAGGGTTTCAGCCCCACAAATTCCTTGTCCTACCTTTCCGCCATTTGAAAAATTTAAAGCAGTCAGAATATTTAAGACTTTTTCAGGACTGTTTTGATGTCTTCCCTCCGGAACAGCTGAGTGATCGAATAAAACTGAATTGTTCCCGGACGACAAGCACAAGTTCAGTTTGTCTATGCTAGCCTTTTCGTTCGCTTTCAAATTTTTCACCTGCAGGAACGGTTTGTCTCCGTAGAGGTCGAATTTGTCCTTGCGTTCATTGAGGTATTTCAAGCTCTCAGGGATTATGCGGGATTCGCAGTTGAGCCAGTCTTCTTCGTCCTTCGGGCCGTCGAGAGCGGCCTGGGTGATGCAGATTAGAAATCGCATGACGGAGATACGCTGAGGAGGATTTAGGACGAGGTCGCGGATATCAGAGGATTTCTCGTAAAGCTCTTTCAAGCTGACAAGTTCTTGTCTTCCGTCAGCAAAAACTACAGGCAGCCATTTGTCACCAATCAGATTCATCGCCGAACTCCTTTTCAAAAGAAGTGTAATCTAATCCCTGTTGTACTGATTTTAAACTATTATTCCTAAAAACACCCTTTTCATTTGTATATCTGCGGCCGATGTCGGCATTATCAAACTTCAAGATTCCATCTTCGAGTACCAAGACAGCTATATTTCCGTAAAAATGCTTCTTGAGATATTCTGGTGTTCTTATTTCGTAATTTTTAAGGGCATAAGCCGGTATGGATACAATGTTCTTGTGAAGCATCTTGGTGACATTGAAGTTTCGCTCATATGCGGAAACTTTTACTGTATCTCCGCTTAAAAGTTCTATTTCAGCAGAGTCCCTGTTCGAGATAATATTCTTGACAATGAGACAATCCTTCTGAGGCATTTCGTTATATCTGGTCGTCGCCTTCTCCTCGTCATCCTTTCCTGCGGGGATGCCGCAGTTGGAAGATTGAAGTCCAGTAGCCATGTTGCGAAGCTCCAATTTTTTCTGTTCGAGGTCATCGAAAAGGTTTTTGACGAATTCAGGTTCATTCTTCTCATCTCTCTTATATGTTGTCTCCAGGATTTCTCTTATATCCGAGGGTATCTGGATTTTACTTAATGATTTCCAGGTCTGAAAGGTCTTCCACAAGACATAAGGAGCGTAAACTTTTGAACCGCAATTCTTGAAAATCTCCTTCAACTGCTTCTCGTCAGAGGCCGCGTCAATATTTTCAGAAATGATTACGGCTTCAGGGAGTTCACACCCACCGCGCTCACTATTATTCCGCTGATGCCTCCAAAGCCTTCCAATCCTTTGAAGGAGCATGTCGGAAGGAGCGATTTCAGTCATAAGAAAGTCGGAATCTATGTCAATGCTCTGCTCAAGAATCTGTGTTCCGACAAGTATACAGCCTTTTGGGCGATTCCCTTCTTTACCAAGTTTGTTTATCCATTCATCCTCAATTTCACGCCGTCTGAAGGCGGGGAACCTTGAATGAAGGAGGCCTGCCGGGAAAGGATTTCCTTTCATTGTTGCTTTGATTGCTGAATAGAATTCCTGGGATTTTGGAACAGTATTTGTCACAACGAGGACACATTGGCCGGAAGATGCCCTCTCAACGGCAATCTCCGAAAGCTTCCTTATATCCTGTTTTTCAATAGTAATATTTATTGTTTTGGAATCAGAATATTCCGGGGCTGTGAAGAAGGAAGATGCATTTGTCTCAATGGAAATAAGAGGATAATCGTTGGACTCATTAGGAGTTGCGGTGGGCAGGAATGATTTCTTACGGTCCTTGGTCAAGGTTGCGGAGAGGATTATCACGGTGCAAGCGATTTCACGCAATGTTCTTACGAGTTCATCAAGAAGTATCCCTGTAAATGCATCGTAAGAATGGACTTCGTCAAGGATGACTACTTTCCCGGAAAGGCCGAAGAGGCGGACAAAGAAATGCTTTACGCACAGTACGCCAAGCAGCGCCTGATCAATCGTTCCTACACCGAACGGAGCGAGCAGGGATCTCTTCCTTGGATGGAACCAGCTGTTTCCCGTCTCGAACTCTTCCCCGCCTCCTAAGTTCAGCCAAGCAGAGCTATGTGCGAGAATCGCATTTTCCTTTTCCAATGACACCTTTTCCAGGAAGGATTGAACTCTTTCATGGATTTTATCGCTGGTAAGTTTAGTTGGAAGACCAAAGTAAAGTCCATTATTTTGCCCCGACGATATCAGCGTGTAGGCAGCATATAGAGCGGCTTCTGTTTTTCCAGCGCCCATAGGAGCCTCAAGGATATACAATCCCGGTATCCTTACTGAATCGGCAAAGGATTTTTGAATTGAATTGGGTTCAAATCCGAATATTTCCTTGAAGGATAAATCCTGTTTAAGATTTGGTTTTCTCCATCCACAGGCATTAACCGCTTTTTCTGCTACTGCTTCTGCGTCCTCTTTCAAATCCGGATTAAAAAATGATTCATCCGATGCAATCCAGTCAGAAACGCAGACAAATCCGGAGAGTATATTTCTTTGAAGCTCGTCAATCTTGTGATCCGAGAATGAGCAAAACTTGCATTCCAATGCCTTGAGAAGCCTTTTACGTTCCTCAAACCATTTTTCTCCGCCGTAACAGGAATTAGGTTCATTGAAAACCTGAGTCCTACGTTCTCCGTGATGTGCACCTGCGATTTCCGCAAGCATGGCATTCTTAAAAACTGATTTTATCGTCGCTTCGCTTACGACGGCGTGAGCTTCCTCGAAGCTTTTGTGCATCTCCGCAAGTTTTGGGCAGAGTTTTCTGACGTTTTCTATGGATATCTTCTTCTGAAATCCTGGCGACACTTTACCGATGTCGTGTATTGCGGCAAGCAATGGCAGGTTGTTTTTGGAGCTTTCGGCGGGAAGATATTTTTGCAGTATTCCTGCCACAAGCCCCGCATATAGACAATGTGAATACACATCTAAGGACTTTCCGTTTTTGAAAGTTTTACCAATGCAGTTTTCAAATCCGATGGCAGGGATTTCCTCATTGTTTGTATCTGAAGGAAACTTAGGCATTGTGCAGTGATTTAGTGTTTAAGCTTGTGGAGTATACTGCTACGGCGGGCTTGTTATTGATTCTTTTAATTCTTTTTTTTCGGGGTTAAAACGGAATGTCCTGAATTCCAGAGGATTAAATTTAAGTTTTTTGCTGAATCCGGCGAACGGAAATTCCAGCGTTATTTCGGCGCTTATTCCGGCGGACTCGAAAAGCCTTACAATCAGATCTCCGCTTTTCTCCGCTTTTCTCGCGCTGACCAGTTGAACACTGCTTCCGCTTATTCTGCATAATTCGGATGATTTCTTTCCGGTTCCCGGCGGAAAAAAGGATAGAGCAAACGGTTTTTCATTTTTGACCAGAGCTTCTCTGTCCACAGATTCCATTCTTTTTCTCAAGTGTCCGGCGTTGAACCAGAAACGGAATAACCTTTCGCCCTGATCTATTCTCGGAGTAAAACGATCCTGCGGAACAATAGGCCTGTCAAGGATTGGATGTCCCGAATATGCCGGAGACCTTAAAAGAGAGAGCCTCAGATTTCCTTTTTCAAAACTCGACGCATATATTCCGTCATTTATGCAGGAGAGAGAATGCGTATCGGAATTAACGGAAATCCACTTCTGGGAAACTGTTTCATCTCCGTTCGACGGAAGGACATGATATCCAAAAGCGGTCTGGCCAAGAAACTCGGCGCAGTTTATCAAAACAGGAATATTCAGCTTCAGAAACCGGTTTTTTTCGTTCCAGAACACGCGGGTTATCACCTCGAACTCTGTCCCTATTTTGGGGATTATATATTGCTGACATATCCTTGATGTCCTGAATGAGAGAACGGATTCCAGAATGGTTCTGACTTCACCGTCTTCAATCACGCGCGCGGGATCAAGCGTTTTCCTCTGAATTCCGCAGAATTTCGCGCATTCCGAAGGGTTGCTCAACTTGAAGACGCCGTCAATCCTGTCAAATCTTTTCACCAGCATTCCCCAAGGATCTTCGTTGTCAATAAACACTGTCGGCTCAAAAGCTCCGGCGCCAATATATTTTATCCCGTCAACCGAGTAATATTCGACTAACCCTGTTTTCCTGTTTATTCCAATTTCCATTCTGCCGTTGCTTAATTTAAAAATTCCGTTTTTATTGTTGATATTGATGGCGGGACGCTTGCGCAGAAGATTCAGCCGGCACGTGAATCTATTCATGCAGGACGCTTTGAGTTCCGCGCGGAAAACTATTTTTTTGCGCCAGTCCAGATTGAGATTCGATGCTTCTTTTTCAACCTGAGCCGGAATTTTACTGCCGTCCGAATATACCTCGACATCCGTGAATTTATTTTCATTGCTCCAGTTCTGGTCCGGAAGCATGAATTCACAGTCAATTACTGCGTCAGTCCTGAACGGATGCGGATTATAGACCAACACGGGAATTTCGCCTTGCGCGGATTTTTCCTGTCATGACGCGAGGGCGAAGAAAGTCCTCGCCTTCACTCTGGAAATTTTTTCCAGCGCATGATCCATCAGCCGCAGAGCCATTTCCTCTACAGGCTGAATCGAGGAGCCGGGAAGAATGTCATGGAAACTTGCGGTGAGAAGATCATACTGGGCTTCGGAAAGTTCTGCCGCCGGATAATCAAGAAGCTTCTGGAAATATGCGGACGAGGCCATTTTTTCGGTCATATAAAGTTCATTTTCAAGAAGGCGGAACTTCTGTTTTATACGGATCATGGAACTGTAGCATCCAACCGCCCATGAATTCAGGTCTTCGCTGAAAGAAGGGATTTTTTTTCCTCCGTGTTTTTTTAAATCTGAAAAATAATTTTCGGGAGTCGAATGCAGGATTTCAATTTCATCTGATTTGTCCTGAATAAGTTTTTCTATGTCCGCAATATCCTTTCGCGAAGGGCCGCCGCCGTGATTTCCGACACCCCACAATATCATGTCTATCTTTTTACCAGGCTCCTTTTCGACAATGCCCTTGATTTTTTCAGCGGCCTTCCCAAGACCGGAGTTGTATCCGCCTGTTATCCGCCTGCACAGCAATGATGTATTGTTGAACCCTTTCCATACAAAGACCTCGTCGGGGAGCTGGCAGTCGGTCTGCGACGGCCTGCAGAAAAGATATGAATCATATCCGCACTTGGCCATAATCTGAACAATTCCGCGGCTGTGCCCAAACGGATCGAAATTAATCGCCGTTTTTGCTTCAACCCCAAATTTTTCTCTGAAATAATTTTTTCCGGCGATTATATGCCGGATAAATGTTTCTCCGGAAGGCATATTGCAGTCAGGCTGAAGATACCAGCCGCCCATTATATGCCATTTCCCTTTTTTCACGAGTTTCTGAATTTTCGTAAAAAGAGACGGCTCGTATTCCTCGACCCATTTATAAAGTATGGCCTCGTTGTGATTGAAAATAAAATTGCCGGATTCAAAACACAGCTCGACCGCTGTCCTGAAAGTTGAAACGGCCTCGGCGGCTCCCTCCTCCCACTCCCATAGCCAGACGGGGTCAATATGCGCATTGCATATAAGGTGAATTTTATTCATTCGACATACCTGAGCCAATTGCAAAACTCAAAACCGACGCCGATGAAGGAGATTATGAAATTCAGACAAGCCACAAAACCGGAGGCATACCCAAAGCGGTATGTCGAGGATTTTGCGGCGAAGTATGATTTCATAAG
>JAGVIF010000234.1 GCA_020056205.1 Lentisphaeria bacterium
ACCGTCTGGTTCTTTGATGCAAGCTTTCCAATAAAAAGCGGAAGACTGTTGGCATCGGCGGCATCGTGCCGGTATTTGTCGCAGAAATGCAGATAAAACTCGACCCATTTTTGTAATGATATACAATGGCAGAACCCCCTTTTTTTAACCCATTTTCCAAAGATTCCGCTTGATTTTATCCGAAACAGGCTGGAGAGTAATGGAGATAAACAGAAATGATCTAATAACTTGTTAGGCGGCCTCGGCCCGTGTCACAGTCGAAGCGATCTGCAAAATGCTGGCACAGGCGAATATTTCAAGCGAGAGCACAGGAGAAACTATGAACCCCGCCATCAAAAGCGGAATAGGACAATTTGCGCTGACAATCTTTGCGCTGTTCCTTACCACGCAGTTGCCCGCCTGCTCGGAAGATACTTCAAACAATATAGGTGCCCCTTTCAGAACGTTTCAAACAGGATTCGAATCTATTAACGATTTTTCTGGTTTTTATATCGTTCCGCAGAACCATCTCAACAGCGCCTCGCACGATCAATCTACCGAACGCGTAAAAAGTGGGAGCTACTCGCATAAAGGGTGGATATACGCCGCGAATCCGCCGAGCACCCCCTTGATCAACAACAATCATCGTGGGTATCCGACCATCCAATTGTATAAGACTCCTGGCGGTGGATTTAAAACTCCCGCGCTCGTGGAGTTTTGGGTGTGGCTTGATGTAAAACTTTCTTCCGGAGAATGGTTCAGCTTCGCGACATTGGACCATACTACTTCTGATAGATGGGACGCAGTATTGGTAAATTTGAGCGACAAAGGTTTTGTACACTTGATGCATGTGCCGCGTGGCGGAGAGGCGGAATATGATTTTCAAACCTCTACGCTTAAATTTCCCTTGAGAGAATGGGTGAAACTTACCATTTGCATTGACTTTACTCCCAGTGGTTATACCAAGGTATGGCAAAATGACAAGTTGGTTTCGGTGGCAAAAACTGAGAGAGGGGAAGGACTGCTGACGCAAACTCATTTCGGCCTCTACGCTCCACCCTCGTTATCAAGCGGTGTCGTGTATAACGATGACCTAATCATCAAAGAAGGAACTTGCGATAAATAAGAGCTACGCCGCCTAACCCGGCGCTGCAGCGAACAGCCACCTGCGGCTACGTCGCGGCTGTCTGTCGCTGAGCTTTATCGTTAGTAACAAGACAATAATCCTTGAAATGAAATAGAGTGGCGTGTATAATGTGCCAAAATGGAGATAGAACCGATGAAATATTTGAATGACAGAATCACCGTTGATCCCGGACAGTGCGGCGGGCGGCCTTGTATCCGTGGAATGCGAATCAGGGTTTCCGATGTCCTGGATTTGCTTGCAGCCGGAATGCCGATTCCGGATATGCTGAGGGAAATGCCGGACCTAGAAGCCGATGACATCTCCGCATGTCTGAAGTATGTGTCAAAAATGGTGGATCATCCCGTGGTGGCGGCGTGAAGCTCTGGCTGGACGCACAATTGTCCCCTCTTATAGCCGTCTGGCTGAAGAGCGATTTCAAGATTGATGCAGTTCCTGTAAGAGATATCGGCCTCAGGGATGCGTCTGACATGGAGATATTCCAAGCGGCAAAGAAAGCGGACGTTACAGTTTTGACCAAGGATTCCGACTTTCCCGATCTCGTTAGACATAAGGGGCCTCCACCCAAGGTTATCTGGCTCAGAACTGGGAACTCGTCGAACATCAATCTGCGTAAAATTCTTGCCTCTACCCTGCCCACAGTTCTGGAGCTTATTGATTCCGGGGAGATTATTGTTGAAATAAAAGGTTGACAGACGGGCGAGCAAGTAGTTTACGCCGTCCTCCGTGTCCCGCCGCAGGCTTGCGCGTCAAGGATGCCGCAAGCTACTTGTTCGTTGCGAAGCGCTTTGAATTATACTTCGCGTTCATATTTGAAACTTGCGTGAGAAAGTCTATCTTACGCCGAATATATACAAAAAGGAATTTTATGAGATTCTCAATCCTGATATTTCTGTTTGGCAATATATGTATAGAAAGGATACTGTTAATGCAGGTCAGTTTTTATCAGATGCTTTCGGCGGTAATAGTGCAAGTGGAGAAGCATATTCACTAATTTTACATTCAATACTAATAATGTAGTTACTGCTTATAGATTTACTAGCAATCATAATACAGAAGAATAGGATTTAACTAAATATAAATATAGAATCACTGCACCAATTATGATTAGACCTTATACAGGCAAAGTTAAATGATAGATTTAGAAAAATACAATAAAGCTTATAGAGAAGGTAATCCATTAATATGGGGGTTAGACCAATCTCCAATAAACAAAATATAACAAGGGGGCTTTAATTTTATGAATAGCTTTAGAGAAGAAGAAGAGGATAGAAGGAGAAGAGAAGAAGATAGTGTATTAGCCCCCTAATTGACTGGAATAAAATAAGACACAATAAATGAACTACCTCGACGCCAGCATCGAGGTAGTTCATTTTATCGTCTCCCAGCCAAGCCCCGGCGGAAGTGAACATATCCTTTTGGTCGTCATCCTCGCCGCGTAAATATTCACCGAACCCTGTCCTTTCGGTGAATATTTACTTGTATAAGTTCAGTAAAAGGACAGGGTTTACTGAACTTATACCCATATAGTTTAGGCGACATTGTTTTTCAGTCTTCCTCCAGTTTTCCCTGTACGGATGCCTTGCTGGCGCTATCAATCTGTCAGCCTTGTCGGAGGCATAAACCGTCGCGGAAGACCACGCGTAATCCGTGGGTGTTTCAATCCCTTCGATTGAATACATGATACACGCCTTTCCCCATTCGCCAACGAGGAACCCTCCCCATGTCTCACCTCCCTCAAGCCTCAAAATTCCAAATGCAATAATATAACTGCAACCTATTTAATTGCAATGATTAATCTATACTGGCACCGATTTTCAGATTTTTTACCGATTTTTTTTGTTTGTAGCAGGCGAATTTATACGCCGTTCTTGATAACGCGCAATAAATTGCGCTGCTACGAACGGATTTCGCATTTTATTTTTCGATTTTTAACAACCCTTCGACAAGTTCGACGAGTTCGACTCCTTCGGCAAGCTCAGGGCAGGCAAGCTCACCGCAAACAGGCTCACTGCGGGCAAGCTC
>JAGVIF010000517.1 GCA_020056205.1 Lentisphaeria bacterium
ATATTTTATCCATATAATTTTACATCAATGCTTTAAAGAATACTAGATATTATAGCTGTTAAGTATTAATATGCAAATTATTAGATGGAATGGCACCAATGTGATGATATGCAAATTATTAGATGGAATGGCACCAATGTGATGTGCTTTAATATGCAAATTATTAGATGGAATGGCACCAATGTGCTCAATGTGCTTAGATGGAATGGCACCAATGTGCACTCTTATGCATTTGTTGAATCCATGAACCCGACAATAATTAGAAAAGCATATATACCCTTGATTTTCCCAGACAAAATACTATAGTGTGAATGTTTAGCAGAAACTATTTAATAACTTGTTGGAAACTGATTTGAACTATAAAAGGGATGCAATATAGACAATGCCTTTTTTCGAAATTACAGGAATAAGGAAAGAATCAGGAAGAAAGCTCAAGCCACGAAGATACTTTGCCAAGAACGACACAATTGCCATTCGACAAGCTAAAAAAGACGGAATTGAAGTCAACTCTGTAGATTTACTTGACGTTTGGGGTTGCGTGACCAATATCGCCGGTTGCAGCCACAGGAATACCGATAATGGCAGTCGTCAGAAATTACTTAAAATAATCGGTGCCAGTATAAGCTACATCTTGTATTATAGCATGTTGCATTTATATTATTGCGTTTTTCTCCGACCTTTTTTCCGTGATGTAAGTCTTCCTGAAACAAACTGGAGGCTCAACTTGAATCTATCGTCTCCCAGCCAAGCTCCGGCGGAAGTGAACATGTCCTTTTCGTCATCATCCTCGCCGCTGTTTATGTAGGCCATATAGTTTAGAGCTCATCCAAAAAAACGTAAATATTTAATAGAAAGGGACTTGCATGTATTTCAAATAGCTGTATCATAATAAGAATTCGGCCGATTGTGAACCCGCAAGGGGTTGAGCATTGCGGCATATCTGCTTGTCAAGGAGAGACTTGGAGGAAAAATCTCCGGCGAACACGGCATCGGGCACAAAAGAAAAAAAATACATGAAAAATGTCGTTTCAGAGGAATATATAAACATGCTCAGAACCGTCAAAGGGACTCTCGACCCTAATAACATAATGAATCCCGGGGAAATTTTTGACTTATGAAAAGCATACAACTTACAGCAGTCAGAAAAATGGAGATCATGGATATTCCCGATCCAAAAATCAAAAATCCCGGCGACGTGCTGATAAAAATGGGGATCGTCGGCGTATGCGGCTCCGATGTCCACTACTATCTCACAGGAAGAATAGGAAGCCAGATCGTCAAATTCCCCTTCCCCGTCGGACACGAGGGCGCTGGAACAATATACAAGGTCGGACCGGCGGTTAAAAAACTTAAAGCCGACGACAGAATCGCCATCGAACCTGCCGTATCCTGCGGAAAATGCGACCAATGCCTCTCCGGCAGGCATAACACCTGCAGAAAATTGCGTTTTCTCGGATGCCCCGGACAAGCCGACGGATGCCTTTCCGAATATATCGTTATGCCTGAAGAATCATGCCTCAAAATCCCGGCCAAAATCTCCTTCCCCCAAGCCGTAATCTCCGAGCCTCTCGCTATCGGAATTTACGCCGTAAAAAAATCCGCGCCAATGAATGGCGCGAAAATCGCAATTCTCGGCTCAGGCCCTATCGGACTCAGCGTCCTCATCCCGGCTCTCCTGCAGGGAGCGGAGAAAATTTATGTTACGGACAAGATAGATGCGCGGCTCAAAATGGCAAAATCTTTCGGCGCCGGATGGACAGGCAATCCTGATAAAATCAACATCGTGGAAGAAATTAGAAAGGACTCCCCTCTCCTGCTCGACATCGTATTCGAGTGTTGCGGACAACAGGACGCGGTCATTCAGGCGATAGACATCCTGAAACCAGGCGGAAAACTGATGATAATAGGAATACCGCCGGAACTCGACAACTGGCAAATCCCGGTTGACAAAACACGCAGAAACGAAATCTGCATCCAAAACGTCCGCAGACAAGCGCATTGCGCGCAAGCCGCCCTCAATATGATAAAGGAAAATAAAATAAATTTCGACAACATGATTACGCATAATTTCCCGTTTGAAAAAACTCAGGACGCTTTCGAACTCGTCGCCGATTACAGCGACGGCGTATTGAAAGCTGTGATTAATTTTAATTAGTTTAAATTCGGACGATTGAACCGCAAATCTTAGGTTAACCACCGATGAACACAGATGCACACAGATTATTTTCAATGATATTCTCGGTTCAAGCCTTGGAACGGTTGAGAATGGCACTTTCACAGGAATTGAGCGCAGCGCTTTTGGCGAACAAGTTCCGGTTTCCCGCACTTCCGAACTTTAGAACTTTAGAACACCCGCACTTCTCAATCGTTTTCTACTTTCTCCTTTGAAACTTCACCACCGATGAACACCGATTTTATCAATTTAGTTTCATTTTGATAAAACTGCGAAAATCGCAGTAGGTCGCTAAATTCTACTTTCTTTTTACTCGCGTCTTCATTTATTCTGAACGCTGAACCTTGAACCTTTTCTTTATTCTATTAGGTTAATGTTGCGGCGACTTTTCCCGGTCTATTATTTCTTCCGCCATTTTCAGATTTTGAGACGCCTGCATCATTCCGGGTGACAGGTCAAGAGCCTTTTTGAAATCGGACACAGCCCTTTCAGGTTCTCCGGCGAGCAAGAATAATCCTCCTCTGTTCAGATATGCCAATGCGGAGCCTGGAGCAAGCTCTATTACCCTGTTCAATTCTGTTTCAGCCTCCCGGAGGAATCTGAGACCGATGAGCAATAGCGCCCTTCTCATCCGTGCGTCAACATCGCGAGGGGCCGTTTCAATTATTTTTGACAAATCGGACAATGCCTTTTGGGGCTCATTCATTTTTTCAAATACTGCGGCGCGGTTTGACAACGCCCCGGTATGAACGGGATTTTTTTCAAGGATAGCGCTGAAATCTTCCTCCGCTTTTTTCAGGCTTCCTGTTCCAAGAAAGACCTTTCCGCGATTGAGCAAAATGCCGGCTTTGCGGGGAGAGTACTTCAGCGCCTCTTCAAAATCTGATAGCGCTTTCAAATAGGATTCATCCCGTTCCGCGCCCTTCTTTTCCCCGGCGAGAACAGAAAAATATAAACCCCTGTTGTAATACGCCGTTTCACAGGCATTTCCGCTCTTAATCACTCTTGTCCAAAGGGTTTCGTCGTTCAACCACGCATCGCTCCGAATGCGCGAAAGATACGAAAAAAACAGTGTCAGAATTATCGGAAGAACGAGCCATGACTTCCCTGCGAATTTCGCAAAGCGCCATCCGCCGGGTTTTGCGAAATTCGCAAAAGTCCATGCTATTAGAACGTAAAAAGGAATTGTTGAAATATATGAGTATCTGTCGGCTGAGACCTGCTCCCCGCCCTGAGTTATCCCGGATACCGGAAGGATTATGGCGATATATGAAAACCACGCGAAACACAACCCCTTCATCTTTTTTCTTTCGATAATCAGCCAGACGGAAAAAAGCAGAGACGAAAGAGCCGGAACGATGGATTCCGGCGACAAGGCGTCGAACGAGGCGAATGGATACAGCGGAGAGAGTCCTGAAGGAATAAGCGTTTTTTCCGCGTAAAAATAAAAATTATAAAAAATCTGAATTAGCCGCGCAAACAATCCGTGCTCCGATATTCCCCGCATCCCCCCTCCCCTCGACACAAGAGCGGGAATTGCGAAAATCGCAGACAGCGCGAAAAACGGAATTTTTTCAAGGAT
>JAGVIF010000378.1 GCA_020056205.1 Lentisphaeria bacterium
TATGCATTCGATGATTTTCTCCTGCGAAAATTCTATCCCGCATCCGGAACATTTTTTCTGTTTTTGAAGATGATCGAGGAGAACACCTTCGCCGCATCCGAGATCCAAAACCTTCGAGCCTTCGGGCACCAAATCGAATATGACGAGAAGGTCGGGCCTCTTTTCAAGTTCTCTGTTTAATTGCGCTCTCATCTCTTTGCCTTCTCAAATTGGTTCCTGATGAAATCTGAAATAAGCCTGCTTAGGACATCAACCTCAAGCAGGAAGGCGTCGTGCCCGTAGATGGAATCTATATTGCAATAATTCACGTTCAAAAATCTGTTTCGCAACGCGCTCACTATCTGTTTTGACTGATACGGCGGAAAAAGCCAATCGCTTGAAAATGAAATGACGAAGAAATCCGATTTGACACCCGAAAATGCCTTGTCAATATCCCCATCGTAATTTTCCGACAGGTCAAAATAATCCATAGCCCTCGAAATATAAAGATAACTGTTGGCGTCGAATCGTTCGACAAAGCTCTGTCCCTGATGACGCAAATAACTCTCCACCTGGAAGTTATGACTGAAGTCAAATGCGTAATCCTTCATGTTTTGGAGATTCCTCCCGAATTTCTGCGCCATTGATTCGTCGCTCAAATACGTGATATGCCCGAGCATCCTTGCTATGCTCAACCCTTTGTCCGGGCCTTTGTCGCCGTATTCGCCGTTTCTCCAGTCAGGATCATTCATGATGGCCTCTCTCCCAACCCAGTTGAAGGCTATGCTTTGCGGAGATATCCTTGAAGTTGTCGCTATCGCTATCACGGATGAAACTGAATCGGGGTAGCTGACAGCCCACTCAAGCGCCTGCATTCCCCCCATGGAACCTCCGACAATTGACAGCCATTTAGCAATGCCGAGATGAATCATCAACCTGTATTGGGCCTTCGCCATGTCTCCTATCGTGATGACAGGGAAGGACATATTGTATAGCTTTCCGGTTTCAGGGTTGATTGAGCGGGGGCCTGTTGAGCCTGAGCATCCGCCAATCACGTTGCTGCAGACAATGAAATATTTGTCGGAGTCAAAAGCTTTTCCCGGCCCTATCATTGATTCCCACCAGCCCGGCTTTTTGCTCTCTTCCGAATAATAACCGGCTGCGTGCGCGTCCCCGCTGAGGGCATGGAAAATCAAAATCGCATTGTTCTTGCCGGAATTGAGTTGTCCGTAAGTTTCGTATCTTATGTTCACCGGAAACAGCCGCTTCCCGCAATCAAGAGCAAGGGCGTCGCCGCCGGTCTTTCCAAAACTGAAATCCAGCGGCTTCACAATTCCAACACTGTTTTTTTCTTCGCTATTCATATAAATTAGAAACAGAACGCTGATGACACGCCCCTCACCAATTTTTATCAGCGTAAATCAGTCGAATCAGTTAAATTTGTCTTCCATTTAAAATACAACTTCCTATACCGTCAGGTTAGGAGAAGAAGGTAATCCCTTCTCTCATTCTTTCAAATTCGCATCCAGTAGATAATCTCGCGCGGAAAGACTTCCGCCGAGATTATCTAGCGAAGAATTACTGGGAGTCGCGCAGGTTTTGGGAAAATTGCAAAAAAACTTTTTTTTCTTCGACTGTGAGGAGACCGAAAAGCCTGTCTTTCTGAACTTGGGTGAATTTCATTTTCTTGTTTTGGAGTAGGAACAAGAGGAAAATGGTTCTTTTATAGTAATCCTTGCATTCGCCTGACTCATTGAATCCTTCCGCGCGTATTTTAGTAAGTATTTCAAATTCAGACAGCATTCCATCAATGTTTTTCCCTGTACCTTCCCGCGCCATTTCGAGAAGTATTCTCCCAGCCGCCTCGTCATCAAGTCTTCCAATCACATCAAGATAAATCTCTTCAGTTTCGTCCGGATATAATCCATATAAAACTCTTAAAGAATATGTGTTGCCTGCTGCAAGCGATTTCTTAAGGTATCGGATGGTTTCTTCCCTCTCGTATTTCATCAGATATGCAAATATTTCCCCTTCATCAAGCGGTGAATTAAATTTGTCCTTGTTTTTCTGCTGCAGGAATTCGGCGACTTCTGGAAGTATTTTCGAAGTCGCATATCTCCTAATCAGAACAGAAACCATATAGCTACTATTCTTTTTTAAATTTTGTAGCAGGATGTCATCTATATCGGGCAAAGTCTCATCTTTTAAGGATAAGAGTGTTTCCCTATTGAATTCAGGGCTTGGATTCTTCATGTCGTCCAATATTGCCTTCCTAAACTCCTTTTCCTTCCCCTGCATCTGCAGTAATCTTATCGGCGCATAGTCAAGAATTTTCTGTATATAATATTCGAGCCAGTTGCAAAAGTCAAAACCAGCGCCGATGAAGGAGATTGTGAAATTCAGACGAGCCACAAAACCGGAGGCATACCCAAAGCGGTATGTCGAGGA
>JAGVIF010000511.1 GCA_020056205.1 Lentisphaeria bacterium
ATACCGCTTTGGGTATGCCTCCGGTTTTGTGGCTCGTCTGAATTTCACAATCTCCTTCATCGGCGCTGGTTTTGACTTTTGCAATTGGCTCATAGGTTATAGGTTAAAAAAAATCTAACCTGTCACCGGAAGACTATTTTATCTACAACAGTAGAAATTTTTCAGAGATATTAGATGTCCGAGCTTCTGATTGAGTCTCAAAATAGGTTAGCAATTTCAGAAGTCAAATTCATTTTTTCAAGAAAGTTCGCTCTTACCGGGTAAAAATTAAGATAGAGGTTTGCATTCTGGGGCGAGCCTGCCGCGCCGTTCTCGGCGTTGGCTGAATTTGTCTTGTCAGCTTAATTTTTTGATTATACTTTTTGCAAGATATTCGTGAATTTCTCTATGTCTCGGTATTGGCTGAGCCATTTTTGTTGATGGGTTCTGATACCAATCGTGCTTACTCCCATGACGGATAAAAATACAGCCCATCTTCTCCAATCTTCTGACAAGATCGGCTCTTTTCATGCTATTTGTAATTCCCCGACATGATGAACGCAAGGGATAGAGCCGTCAGTGATATCTTTATAAATGTCTCTTAAATTTCCCTGAAGTTCCTCCAAGGTCTCACCCTGAGTCATATAGTCGGGAAACTCTTCCCAATAACCGATCCAGACATTATCCCGCTGAAAATATACGTATTTTTTCGATTCCATTTTTCGATTCCACATTTTTCTATGATGAGAATATATCGCGTTTTTATGTCAAATCAAATGGCTAACAAGTTATTAAATAGTTTCCGTTTAACATTCGGAAGATATGGTTGACTTACATTCAAATCAAGTAGAATTGCCGGTTTTTTGTGCAATTTTGCCCCATGTTTGCGGTTCAGTGAATATTTACTTGCGTAGCGCTTTCAATCCAGAGGATTGAGCTGCTTCCAATCGCAAGCCGGAGGCTTATACTTCACGGAATCAGGAAAGTTACAAGATAATGCGTTTTTTTTACAATACACAGGCAGTTGACTTTCACTGCCGAATCGAGTATAATGGTGTGCAGGTAAATGATAAGAACACAATATTTTTACAAAAAATTAACAGGGAGAAGAGATAAATGAATTCAAAAGTGTTTAAACGCGGGGCATTCATTGCGGTTCTGGGAATTCTGTCAACCTCACTGATAAGCGCGGAACTTCTCAGGGAAGACTTCAACAGCGGAGACTTGTCGGTTATCAAAAATTCCCTCTCCGTCCGGAGTGATTTAATTGACGACGGAGCCGGGGGGAAGTGCCTGAATCTGGAAAAAACGGAATTGTATCTGCCTATGGCGCAGTATTTTAACTACAAGCAGGGAACGATTGAGTTTAGAATAAAATTCACCGGCGATCCCGCCCAGAGTGTGCAGAAGAGCAATCCGATCTTCAGGGCGCGCGGCGAGAATGGTTCGGAAAAAGAGGCATACTGGAATTCATATTACTGCATTTTCGGATGGGAAATAGGACTTTTCTTCCTTATCTGCGACAAGAATAAAGCCAGAACGACTTTGAATTATGCGAAGGCCGCACAATGGAAACAGGACGAATGGCACCAAATAGCCTTCACGTGGAAAGTGGAAAATCCCGGCAAAAGCAAGTTCTGTTTTTATGTTGACGGACAGATTGCCGCTCAGGAGGAAAAAGAGAATTTTGAGTTTGACGATGCCGCTTGGCAGGATGCCATTAGCGTTAAGGAGCCAAAAACCAAAATTGAACACTCGAAAAACAGCCTGACAATCGGCAATCTTTGGGGAACCCCCACGTGTAAAATGGCTTTGGACGACTTAAAATTCTACGACAATGTAAGAGTTTACGGAAACTAAGGCTTAACACTTGAGAACTGCCTACTGAACAAATAAATGCTTTAAATAAGGAATTGGTAAATGAATATTCACAAAACATCCAAATATCTGACGGGTCTTATTCTGCTGGTTTTTTTATGTCATGGGTCATACTCCGCAAATCTTGTGAGGGACAACAGCTCCTTTGAAGTTGGTGAATGGGCCTTTGACGCCGTGCCCAGCGTCTTCCTGAGAAACTGGAACTCATATGAATATCCATCCGTCACAAATGAAACGGCATTCCATGGCAAGAACAGCCTTAAACTGAGAAATCCAAGCGGGATGGACGGCATGTTTATATATTTTCCGGCTCTGGAATTCAAAAAGAAAACCCGCGTTGTCGCGTCATTTTACGCAAAGGCCGACGTGGACAACACTCAGATTACCGCGAGGTTCTGCTCCGGCTGGTGGAAAGGGGCGACAACGGACTTTCGCATTGGAAAGGAGTGGAAAAGATACGTCGTTGAAACCGATCTTATGCAGGACCCGTTGAAAGAGTCCGATAGCGGTGGGAGAAAAGGTTTTTACTCTCTGAATATTATGCTTTCATCTTCAGCTTATCCGGTATTCAACACGGTATGGCTTGACGCTTTTCAGGTGGAGGAGGGTTCACTGACGGAATATCAGCCCG
>JAGVIF010000532.1 GCA_020056205.1 Lentisphaeria bacterium
CGGCGGAAATTATGATGAAACGGCTCCGCCATGGAGATGGTCTTCCGAAACCAAATAACTTGGAACGGAATTTGAAAAATTGGATTTTTGTGGATGAACTCTATCTCAGTCTAACCCGTTTTTCGCGCGAAAAACGGATTAAACCGCCGGAGGTCGTTCCAAATGTTGAGGACAAGACAGACACTAAAGTAAAATTGCAAAACAGAAGGAAACGCGTTTAACATCAACATGTTACAACATGAAATGACTTACACACAAAAAGGAACATCCGTTGTAAAGTAAATTCAATTGAGTAGAGTATCTTTACAACTAATTTCCTGATTGATCCCCGGGGTTTGTCAACTAATTGACTTCATGGATATTATGCTTAAAAATGGTGTTATTTTAACCCTTAGAATGAAAAGTTGTGCGGTTGATTTTGGTTTTAAGTTTTTTCTTTAGTTGGTGTTTTTTTGATCTGAATGGCTTTGCAATCTTCTCTTTCAAGGGCTACCGTATAAACGTTTATGAGACCAACAACTGCCATAAGAAAGAGATACGCTAAAGCTGTGAACTCCGACGGCAGTTTTATCGAGGGTAAAACTAAAATAAATTATCCGTGTTTATCTGTGTTAATCGGTGGATAAGTTGAGGGGCTTTGCAATGAGCTGTCCGGTTTTAGATTCGGAATATTATGCGAAGATCGCAAGGGAAGGGGTCCATTTTTTAGATGATGAAATTCCTTTTGCGGGTGGAGTTTATCCCGATCCTCAAAGCATCGGGACGCTCTTGCGTGAGGAATCTTACGATGATTGGTATGGCAGGAAACTCGGCGACAAAAGCAATGGCATCCACTGTCCCTTTTCCGTTTCGGCACAAAATACTATGACCCCGAGCGTGGAACATATTAACCTAAGTTTTGCGGTTCAATCAGCCGAATGTTTTTGTGTGTAAATGAATTGGCGGACTCGTTGAATATGATTTCCGATATATTTGCGTTTTTGGTAACCGATCCTGCGCAGTATTCTCCTCTTCCTCCCGGCAACGTTTCCATAAAATAAGGTACGTGGACGTGTCCGCAGAGCGAAATATCTATCATTCCGCCCTTAAGCAGGTTCAGCAGTTCTTTTTCCCTCCATAGCCGGTGTCTTACCCGAAGCAAAGGGTGTTTTTCTATCAGGGGATAATGGCCTATAAGGAAGACCGGATTTTTTCTTTTTTTTGACAGGATGCGCAGAATTTTTTCCGAATCTTTTCTCAAAACATATCCGCATGATGACAGGAGATTTGTCGGATAGCTTTCATTTAGCATTATGAAATCGCAGTCTAAAAATCTGATGTTGAGCGGAAGGTCGGACAAAGAAAACCGGTTGCCGTTTAGCATCCTAAACGATTGCATGAGCGCGTCAACGCACCTGCTGTTATAAACGTAGAAATCGTGATTGCCAGGAACATATATAAGATTTTTTTTTCCGATAATAGGATAAAGCGTTTCGAGAGCCGTCTTAAATTCATCCGGCTGGCCTGTTGATGTTATATCTCCTGTGCAAACTATCAAATCGGCGTCGGAAGAAAGAATATATTCGACGGCTTTCCGCAACAGGCGCTGGTTGTGCTGAAACTTTCTTCTGAATTTGTAATTGAAAATTCCCACCAATCTCTTGTCAAAATATGCTGTCCAATTGTCAGGGGCGCCTCCGGCGTGGGAATCGGAGAAATGAAGTATCTTCATAGAGACCCATCGGTGGCTTCTTTAAATTGTTTTAAGCGTCCGAACTTGGCTTTAAACTCCTTTAACCCCTTTTCCTTTTCGTCTCCAATCATTTCATCTGATATGTATTTGTATCTTCCTCTTATGTAAGCCTTTATAATGGCATTTCCCTCCTGCGCCAGGTTCTTGTCCTCGGAAATTTGATCGAGAGGGTTAAACGCTCCTGTGAACAACAGCGCTAAATATGGCATTTGAGGGTCGTCAGACAATTTTGAGATAAGTTTTTTATATTGCGGAGGCGGTATTTCGAAAAGATTATTGCTTTCGATCTTTCCGGAATGTGTTTGCACGAATAGGACGTTATTTTTTATTTTTTGGACTTTTCCATAAGCTCCCGGTTTGACTTCAATCATTATGCTGCCGATGGATTCTCCGGAAATATTTGAAATTTTATCTATGAACGTTTTGGTCTTTTGAACAAGGGCTTTCATTTCGGATCCCCATTGGGCAAATTTACGCGCGTCCTCCGCCATATAGCTCTGAGCGGATTCGGGCTCTTTTTCGGCTTCCGCAAAAACTTTTTCGGCCAAGCCATAATCGCCTCTGTCTATCATATTTACAACAGCTCTATAACGCAGTCCGTCTTTTTTGGCGTCAATGCTTTTAGAATACTCTTCCACGCTGCGCTTAAGCTGCTCTTCTTTTTCTTTTTTGATGCGGGCAAGTTCAACTTCTCTTTCCTGTTCTCTCAATTTTTGCTGGCCGGCCTCCTTCTGTTTTTTTTCCTCATCAATCCTGCTTTGTATCACGGCCATGTGCGAATTTCGCAAAGCCTGGCGCATCTCGAAAAGCCTGTATTTTTCATCGAGGGGAACGAAGATCGCAAGCAGCGCGTCCAAAGCATCTCTATCGCGTTTATACTGTGGAAGCAGATCGGACGCAAAAAAAGAATCGCATTTGGAAAGTATGTCTGATCTTGCGTCCGTGTTGTTTTTGGCAAAATCAAGTATTTTGGCGGCGGCTTCGGTGTATTGCGTGTGCTGAGGCTCTTGTTGGACCGGCTCCTTTTGAATATCTGCCGGGGTTTCCTTTTTGGGTTCCTCTTTGTCCTTTTTCTTAATTTTCTTCTTTTCTAGGATTTCCTGTTTGCTCTTTCCTTCGGCGTTTCTGTTCGTTATACTTTTCCATATAACAAAGCCGACCGCTCCTCCGACAACAAGAGTGCAGGAGACGATCAAAACTATGACCTGCCTCATCGCTTTTTTTTCCCTTGCCATCCTGACGGATTCGGTATTTAATTTCCCCGTTCCTGTTCTTGTAGACATAGGCGATGTCCCGAGATTGAGGTGGGAGCTTGTTGTACTCATGCTTTGAACCGGCGGAGGCGCCTTGAACTGGCCTGTATGAAAGATTACCGTCCTGGCTTTTTTCCCGCCCTTTTTAGACAGGTTAAGATCTTCGACGAGGGCCTCAGCCGTTTGATAGCGGGCGTCAGGATTTTTCTCCATCATCTTAACTATTATGTGCGCAATGGATTCTGGTATTTCACGATTGGCGAGTCTTGGATCTTTAAGCGGTTCTTCAAGGTGTTTTTTCGCTATTTCAAGAGCGTTTTTGCCGGTGAACGGAAAAACGCCTGTCACAAGATGATAGAAAGTCGCGCCGAGGCTATATATGTCGCTGCGGACATCCATAGGCGCGCCTGTCAAATGTTCCGGGCTTATATATTGAGGCGTTCCCATGACCTCATCTTCGTTCGAATCATCCACTTCGCCGGCGATTCTTGCAAGACCGAGATCGGCGAGCTTCGCCCTGTTGTTTTTTGCAACTATCATTATGTTGTCAGGCTTTATGTCTCTATGTATCAGGCGCTGTTCTTTCCACGCAAAGTCAAGGGCGTCAGCAATTTGCCTGATTACCTCGACGGCATTATCAATCGGAATTTTTCCATGCCTCTTGAGGACATCCTTCATCGTTTCGCCTTCAATGTATTCCATGGCGAAATAGTAGATACTTGAATCTTCTCCGACGGCGTAAGCCTGGACTATATTTGGATGGTTGAGCTTGGCGGCGGATCGCGCCTCTTTGATAAATCCGGCGATGAATTCGTTGTTGGATGAGTATTTGTTTGAGAGCACCTTAAGGGCGGCGGGCCGGTCGAGCGATATCTGGTGGGCGAAGTAGACTATCCCCATTCCGCCGCGTCCGAGTTCCTCAAGAATTATAAAATCGCTGCCTAATACGACATTGGCGGCAACGGCGGACTGAGGAGACCTTGTAATCTCGCCGCATTTTCCGCATTGAACATTAATGCCGATATCCTCGGTTCCGACTCCGAGTATCGTTCTACAAAATGGACAAATAAATTTCACTTTCGCATTTTCGCACTCGCGAACTTTCGATTTCCATTAACCCTTATTGGATATTCTAAGTTGCGGCTCTTTGGCCGCTTAATTTATCTGAATTTCACAATCTCTCTCATCGGCATCGGTTTTGAGTTTCGTAGTCGGCTCTTGTGTCAGATTGACGGGAACTATAACAGAATTATTGAAATAGGCAAAAGGTTATATGTCGGTTTCTTCAAGATATTTGGCTCTTGCCGGCATTTTTCCCCTATTGAG
>JAGVIF010000226.1 GCA_020056205.1 Lentisphaeria bacterium
ATACCGCTTTGGGTATGCCTCCGGTTTTGTGGCTCGTCTGAATTTCACAATCTCCTTCATCGGCGCTGGTTTTGACTTTTGCAATTGGCTCATAATATTGTCTGATTTCGGCTTGCGTGAAATACCAGTCAATTCAAAGATTTTCTGTCTCTCGGCGTCTCTTCCTTCGATTCATCTCGACCCCTGCGACAGGATGATCATCGCCGCGGCGATCACGCATAGTTGTCCGGTTATCACGGCAGACAAAATTTTCGGAAAATACCCGAATCTCTCGGTGATATGGTGAGTTATTAAAAATTGGAAGGAAAACATAATCAGGTCCTTGTCCAAAACTGCGAGGTCAGAGAAGAATGGCGCTAAGTTAATGCGCATTTCGAGGTAGCGCAGGTCTATTTGACCCGCGACTCTCGGGTCAGATAGACCCGATTTACTTTTTCCGAAATCCTTAACTTAGCGCCATTCGGGTCGGGGAACTGAAGCTCGTCCGGAAGTTCATCTCCGAAAGCGAATTCGATAAAGTTCAGAAATTTATCAATACAATAAAAATATAGGAGAACGAAAAATGGAAACGAAAATTCTCGCGGTCTTCACAAGAACACCGCTCCACGTCGGAGCCGGAAATTCCGTAGGCGCCGTAGACTCCCCGATCATGAGGGAAAGGCATACACGGATCCCGATAATACCCGGCTCCTCGCTGAAAGGAGTCATTTCAGATCTCTGGAACGATGATTGTGAAAAGGACAAAAAAGGCGGCATGATCCGCAAAAAAGATTCTCAAGCCGAAACGCTGTTCGGATCACAGGACGACAAAAATGCAAAAGCCGGTTCCCTCCTCATAGGCGAAGCAAGAGCGCTTCTGTTCCCTGTCAGATCGGCCAAAGGCTCCTTTTCCTGGATAACATGCCCTCTCGCCCTGGCAAGATTTAAAAGAGATGGCGATTTAAAAATCGCAGATATCCTTTTAGAAGACATGAACTGCCACGGAGGCGCCGCCGTTACATTAGGGCGTAATGTCATCCTTGAGGAATACAGCCTAACGTCAGTTCAAACAGCCTGCAAGGATATGGAAAAGGAGCTTGTTAAACTTATTCCGGCTGAAATGAAATCGCTTGCGGAGGGCAGAATTACAGTTGTTTCAGATGAGATATTCTCCTATTTCTGTGAAAACGCCTGCGAAATCGTTACTCGCATCAGAGTTGATGATGAAACTGGAACAGCAGCCTCAAGCGCCCTTTTCCATCAGGAACAGGTTCCTTCCGAAACCCTTTTCTATTCCGTAATCGCTCAAAAGTCCGGCGATGCCATCAACGCGTTAAAAAGTAAATTGGAATCGCGCAAAAACATTATCCAAATTGGCGGCAATGAAACCATCGGTCTTGGCTATTGCACCGTAACCCTGGAGGGCTAACCAATGTCAAAAATACAGAACCTCGATCAGAAACGCGCATTCAACGCCATTACATCACAAGGCAAATGGGCGGGAGTCAATGATGGACAAGTAGTAAAGAAGATTCCGGCTTTGATAAGGGAGAATGGCCTGCTTGGCGCCGCCGCTTTCGCCCTCGAAAAAAAAAGTGGATACGAGGATGTTTTTAATGCAATAATAAGACATCTCGCAGACTCCGGCATCCATAAGATAGAAAAGGCCATCCCGCTAGAGGACTTCATCCTTAAGGTTTCTGAAATGGACTCCTCAGGACTTCGGGCAATAACCTCCGAATCCATGGCGTTCCTGAATTATCTCCGCCGATTCGCAAAGAAGAATTCCGGAGGTGAATGATGCCGCGGAAAACATTTTCCAATGAGGCCGAACGCCTGCTTTCACCTCAGCTTGACAAGCTCGAATCAGCATCTCTGCGCCTCAGCAAATACACCTTCATAGGAGACAACAGCAAGAAGGATCAAATCAACGCTGTCTGTAATCTTTCAAAAAGAAATATTATACCTCCTAAAGTTATCAGCGGCGATATGGATTTTTCAATGAAGCTCGGCGGCCGGCTCATGGTCAACATGGCAGGAAGCATCCTCGAAAATTCCGGATTGTGCCTCCACCCCTTCTTTAATTATCCTATGATACCGGGAAGCGCCCTCAAGGGACTGGCCAGTCACGCCGCATGGATGGAATGGAAGGAAAAAATGGAAGAGGAAAAGATCGAAGAGGCAAAAAAAATTGCGGGGAGAATAGTTTCAATTTTTGGCTCCCCCGTGGGAAGTAAAGAACTGGATAAATTTATAAAAGAAAAGATACCGTCCGATTCAAAGGAAAAAGCCGGCTCGATCGCCTTCCTCCCTGCGGCGTCGGCAAATAATAACTGGCATCTTGTCCCGGATGTCCTCACCCCCCACGGCGGAAGTGATTACAAGAATCCTGTCCCCAGCTTTTTCATCGCCGTGGAAAAAGACGCCGAATTTCGGTTTTCTTTGAAAAAGACTCCAAGGGCAAATGACAACGACATATCTCTCGCTGAAAAATGGCTCAAAAAAGGGCTGACTGAATACGGAGTAGGCGCAAAAACGGTTGCCGGATACGGGTTCTTCCTACCTGATTCAGCAAAAGAAGAGAATGGCATAACTTTGAAACTGGCAAGTCCCGGATTCTTTGGCGGAGCCGACCACGGCAAAAAGGAAGACACGCTGCTTAGAGCGCCGTCTCTCCGCGGAATGCTCAGATGGTGGTGGAAAACTCTTTATCGTGACATTATTTCCGGGAAAGAAATGGAAAAACTTGAAGACGTGCTATGGGGAGCGACATCAACAGGAAAAAGCCTGATTTCCATAAAAATAGCATCTCATCAGAACTTGAACCAGGAACTCTTCAACTACAAGGACAGATTTAATCCAACCCCCGAATTCAAGAGAAAGCACAACCTAATGGATGGTCGGCCGCAGCCACAGGGATTATTCTATTTGTCGTATGGGATGGATGAAAGGGATAAAAAAAGATATTTCCTTGATTCAGGGGCATGCTGGAAGCTGGATATCTCCGCAAGAAAGGGAAAAACGAAACTCTCCGAAGAAAACATCAGAAATCAAGCTCTTGCCGCGCTCTCCCTGCTCTGCCGGTTTGGTGGAATAGGTTCAAAGTCCCGCAAAGGTTTTGGTTCCATTGCCTGGGAAAATGCGTGGACACTTGAGAAATGCAGGCAGGAGGCAAAATCATTCTGTCTTAAAATCGGAATTAAATTGCGCGAAACCTCAGCCCCTTATTCCTGGAAAACCGCCATTTTGTCTGAAATCCAAACACCATGGAAAGATACTTGGACTGTAATAGACCGTCTTGGTTTTGCCGTTCAGTTGTTCGCGCAAAACTACAAACATGACGAACGCAAGGCGGTCTTAGGATTGCCAAGAAAAATCCATGGCCCAAGAAGGGAACCAATGGATCATCAAAGAGGCCAGCATCGGCCCCCAGAGGATCTTTATCCCTCGCTCGAAGAAGCTAACAATGGAAAGAACACGAGATTCGCATCTCCAATATGGTATCACATCGAGCCAAATGGAAACGGCTCGTTGATTAGGATAACGGCCTTCCCGTCCGACATGATTTGCGACATTGATACAAGCAGGAATATGTATGATGAACTCATTGAACACGTCGAGAAAAAGTTGAAGGAATACGCGGAAGCTCCTCAACAGGCAATGCCGCAGACAGCCAACACGTCTCAGAAACCGAGACAGCCGACGTTCCAGCCTTCCACCAGTTGTGGATATAAAGCAGGTTCAAGGGTGAAGGCCGTCCTGCTCGAAGAAAAAACAAAAAAAGGAGGATGGAAGGCGAAAGTGGAAGGAACGGACATCGTCGGACCAATACAGAATTCAGACAAGATACCATCCACCTGCGCGCCGGGTCAGCAAGTCGAACTTGTTCTAAAAATCGCCAAAGGTGCCGATTCCGCCTTCGTATGGCCGGTTTGAAATCGGAGATACGGATATTATACTCGTCAATGTATGACTAATTTGGCCAACATCAATATGACATGACTTTGCTTTCCCTAAACAGGTCTCAATGAAAACAATGCTCATCAGCGTCGGAGGGACGGGTGCTCCGATAATCAGTTCCATAAAAGCCCACGCCCCGGACAAAATCATCTTCTTCGTATCCGGAGGATCAAGAACCATGGTCAGCGAAAAAATCATGCCTGCGAAATTCGCGGCTTGGCTGAAAACATCCTTTTTCCAATTTTTCATTTA
>JAGVIF010000427.1 GCA_020056205.1 Lentisphaeria bacterium
GGCGGGAATATAATTCCACTTGTTTTGTTTTTCAAAATCATTGGCAGTTTCTTACCCCGAAGACAACCACTTCTGCGGCAAATTTCAAAATTTCACGGGGGAAATGCGTTCTTTGACAATGGACAGCAGGCGTTCAATTCCCCTCCGAGCTTGAGAAGATCATGTGTCTTGACGAGGAACCATCCCATGCGGATCAGCTCGGACTTCAGCACTTTCTCAAGTATTTCCGCCAGCTTACTGACACAGAGTGAATACGACACTTTGCTTTCAATCAGCAAACTCACTCCCTCTAAATCAGACTCGGCGATGAACACCCAGTCAGCGGGGTTGTTTGAATCAGTTTTTCTAGGCAAGTTTTATCCCCTCCTCAAGAACAGTATGAAAGAAATGATCGCCACAGGATTTTTTCTCCTTCAAACGGGTTGGTGCGATCGGTATCAATGTGAATGGCGGACGTGGCCATATATCCCACATAACATGGCGAAACCGTGCGGCGGCGACAAACTGTTCTTCGGCGCCTTCGCTCACTATGCACAAGTCAACATCGCTGTCGGGCGCGCCTCGCCGCGAGCGTGTGAACCAAACAGATAGACCGCCTGCAGCGGCATCACGCGATCAAACGCCTCCAGACACCTGCGGAGGGTGTCCGCCTGCCCACACAGACTTGGCGGCAAATTTTCAAGCATAAGTTTCATGGGCGCGACTATAGTTCGGATATTTAGAAAAAGCAAACTGAATTCTGTTAAAATGGCTTTTAAGATGTTCCTGATATTCAGCCTGCTATATCTTGAATTTGCCGTCTCTCCCACCTATCTTTCTCGTATTATAAAAATAAAGGAACATATTGGTCATCGGTCTTTGATTGCCTATCCGCCGGCGCCCCCGTCGGCATGCGGGAGACCTTTATAGCATGAAAATAATATTCATATTCCTCGCGGCCGTAATGGCGTCAAATTCGGTTTTCGCGTGCTCAAAGAATGAAATTCAATTGACGAAGTTTGAGACGAAACTTCATGAAATATTTGGCAAGTTCGAATATGACAATGTCCCACTATTGAAGGTCGTAGATGATCTCAGGGAAAAATCCAAAGAGCTTGATCCGGAGGGGACAGGCGTGAATATTATTTTCCTTGATCCTCTTTCTGCCGACTTCAGCGTCGGGACCGAGATTCACTGCGGATAAAAAGAATTTCGGAAAGGGTTTGCATTGGGATGTTCACGGACCATGGGATACCGAATCGAGGGAATACTGGGATAACGACGATGCGCTCTTCCGTTCGGAAGTCGGTGTTCCAGGAGCAAGTTCCGCCGAGATCACAAGAAAATATTCCGGAGGACTTCCCGAACTACCTGCGAATCTGGACAATCCTTTGTGGAGACGAACTGCGTGGTGGATACAATGGGATAGTTTCCTGAAGGAGAAGGGCTGCGAACCTCCCAGCTTGGAGGAGTTTGTGGAATGGAGTCAGAAACGCCAGGCCGATGGGTTGGCGCTCGCAGTCCTTAGTTGCAAACGGCGTTTCCCGAAATGCGGAGGGATAATCATTTGGATGGGACATGACTGTTTCCC
Organism: Lentisphaeria bacterium; assembly: GCA_020056205.1. Classification (GTDB taxonomy): domain Bacteria; phylum Verrucomicrobiota; class Lentisphaeria; order Victivallales; family GWF2-50-93; genus JAGVIF01. The sequence goes on from JAGVIF010000427.1 coordinate 1,571, forward strand.
TTGCACTGCAAACACGTCAATTTTTGATTTCGAAGGTAAATCCAAGCCAGCTGTGCTGGAAATTACAGAAGTTTTTAGAAAATAAATAAGGGGAACCTCAAAAAGGAATAATCATAGTTATGAGCAACAATAAGATAACGTTCAAGAACGGGCTGAATTTCGAGATTGATGCCTCCGGGAAAGTCTTCAACGGGATAGGAGCAGTATCATTCAGGGGCGAGAAACTGAGGAGCGCGTCGGTTCCGTGGACGATCATCTTCGAGACGGAGCAGGGGTTCAGATTCGACAGCTATGAGCTTTCCAAAATCGAAAAGACCGGAGACTCCGCCAGGATATTCATAAACGGGACTGCCGGATGGATGCCGTTCGTCCGCACGACTGATGCCATGGGCGATTCAAGATTCCATACGAGAAGACTGGAAAAACCCGGTATCAAACTCTGCCTCCATATAAAAGCCATCAGTGAAAAGATATGGGAGAACGAGTGGACAGGCGTTAAAACGAGATGGGAGATAATATCTTCCGACACGCCCCTTCATTGGAGTATAGAAGACACCACTTGGGAAATTGGCGGGAAGGCCGATGGAGCTGTCCTGCTCCAGCAGGACGTCTCGACAATAGATCTGGAACAGAAAGTGTCGAAGAGCGGTGCGTTCAGCTCCATTGAAAAATTCGCGGTTGAGGAAAAAGGTGCCTGGGGCGGTGCGTTTCCCATGGACATGCTTCCGCGCGGCGCAGGAGCTCCTATATGCGATTTCCAGGTGAAGGGCGGAACCGCGCTCTGCACTTTCTTCGAGAAACCGTCGCTTACAAGGAGCAGGATTGAGAAGTTCGCAGACGAGAACGTGATCCATTATTCCGACAATCATTTCTTCCCCCTGTCGAAAAAGGCGCTACTACCGGAAAGGAAAATCCTTTTATTCCAAAGTAATAAGAAGTTAAGGAAGCATGAATGGCGCAACCTCTGGCTGGACTGCTTCACGGAAGTAAGGAAACGCATTCTCGACAATTACGGGTTCAGCCCGGAGATACCGGAGCCGTCGGTGCACTCCCATCTATGGGATGCCGATCTGAAGAAGCGCGGAGCAGGATGGGCGAAGGAGCTTGGCGAAGCTTTTGCGAAATTCGCAGAACTCGGCTACAAGCATGTATTCACGCATGGGGTCTGGGATTCAGTGACCTCCGATCCGACTGAACCGGAGGGAAATATTTGCTGTCCGTACTCATTCACGTTTGCAGAAAAATTCGGCGGCACCAAAGGCATGAGGAAGCTCGCCGACAAGGCGCATGAGAGCGGAATAGGGCTCTTCCAGTGGTTCGGATTCCAGTTTGCGAAAAACGCACCTTTATGGAAGGAACATCCCGAATGGCTTCTCAGGGAGCAGAACGGAACTCCGTGGGACGGCGACTACGGTACGCTCTGGTGCGGACGCATGCGCTCCGGTTTCGGAAAAATGCTTGAGGAGCAGATCCGCAAGGTGAAGGACGATACCGGCATTGACGGGATATTCTTCGATTCGTACCAGAACCTTGGAGTCACTTGCGTTGACTGGCAGGGTGAGGACAAGGCTCTGCAGGCAGAGGAAATATGGAGGATGCAGTCGCGCCTCCAGAAGCAGGGCTACAAGTTCCGCTGCGAGGTCACGACCATCTTCGGGGTGTCGCAGGTGGCGATGTACGGGTTCAAGGAAGACAAGTTCCGCAGGCGCCTCTGGGATACGACCGTTGAAAACGATGATGCATTCGCGCTCATCGACTGTAGCCCGGCATTCTTCACCGACAACCCTTTCACGGAGAAGAAGCTGAGTCCGAAATTATATTTCTGGCTTCTCGGACATCGCGCGGTGCCGGGAATAGGCGCCAGACCCTGGATGCCTGTCGGCAAGGATGATGACAGTAAACCGTTTCTCCCTGGAAAGGATCTCGCCGAGGACTATGCCGCCGTCAACAGACTCTACAACGATGCGCTGCCAAAGATGAACAGACTGAGAGTGACCGAGAATGGTGATTACACTCTATGGCTCGATGAAAAGAACAAGCCGTCGGTAATCTGGGCGTTCCGCAAATCGGAATTCAACTTCAACGGAAATGTGAAAGATCTCAATTCCGCTAAGGTATCTGAAGTTGATTCTGCCTTTAATCTTCAGCCCGGACATGTGTACATGTTGATGAAAGGCGATACGTCCTTTAAATTCCATTATCCCGGACTCGGCTTCGATTTCCAGTTCCTCCCGAAATCTAAGATTCGGAAAGTAAGTCTTTCTTCTCCCAAAAAAGCAAGGTGAAATAAGATGCAAAAAGCAAAAGACTCTCCAGACGTTTATGCTTCAGGCAAAAGTTCCAACCTGTCAGCGCCTGAACGGCTTCTTTGCGAATATCTGAAAAACCCTCTTGGGATCGGTACGGCAATTCCGCGTCTCTCGTGGGAGCTGAAACCGCTCATGCGCGGTGCTTCCCAGAGCGCATGGAGGATCGTGGCCGCATCAACTCAGGAGGATATCCTGTCAGGTTCATATGATCTTTGGGACAGCGGACGGACCGAATCCTCTCAGAACATACACATCGAATATCCCGGTAAACCGCTTGCCAGCGGACGTATCGTCTGGTGGCGTGTGATGGCATGGGGTGCCGAAGGAATCGCAACTGGCTGGAGCGCTCCTGCCTGTTTTGAAATCGGACTGCTCTCTGACAGGGACTGGCATGGCGAATGGATCGCCGCCCCGGAAAATATTTCGTCTCCGCTGATGAGAAGGGAATTCTCTCTCGCTGGCAAGTCGGTTAAGCGTGCAAGAATTTATGTTTCAGGCCTAGGATATTCGGAACTTTATGTCAACGGGATGAAATCCGGTGACAGGGTTCTTGATCCTGTCTGGACGGATTATGACAGGCGTGAAATGAAAGATATGCTCTATCCATATGCCGACCTCGGAGTGAAGACGGCCTGTTATGTCACCCATGACGTGACCTCTCTTCTGGTCTCAGGAAGCAATGCGATTGGAGTGATGCTCGGCAACGGCATGTATAACCAGCGCAGCCGTACGACCGAAGGAAAAATGTGGTATGGACGGCCACGCCTCCTCTTGGAACTACGTGTTGATTACGCGGACGGTACTCAGGCGATCGTTACAAGTGATGCTGAATGGACGTGCTGCGAAGGGCCTATCCTCTTCAACAACGTCTTTGTCGGTGAGATTTATGACTCGCGCCTCGAAAAGGAAGGCTGGGCGTTTCCAAAATATGATTGCTCATCATGGGGCAATGTTGAAATCGCCTTGCGTCCGACCGGAAAACTGACTGCGCAGACATGTCCTCCTGATCGTGTCATCAAAACTTTCTCGCCGACGCGCGTCTGTAGCTCCAATGAAAACAAAACCATTTTCGATTTCGGGCGCGTATTCAGCGGATGGGTGCGCATTCGTGTGCAAGGTGGTTCAGCCGGAGATGAAATTGAAATGCGTTTTTCCGAGGAGCTTCTCAAGGATGGCGAACTTGATTTCAATAGCGCCGGAGGGGAGAAACAGATACAGCGCGACATCTTTATTCTTTCTGAAAAAGGTGAGGATACCTATGAACCGCGTTTTGTCTGGCATGCTTTCAGATATGTTGAAATAAAGGGGTGTCCCGGCAAGATCGCCATGAGCGCGGTTGATGGCCGCCTGGTGCATTGCGATGTCGCAAGGACTGGCCGGTTTACGTGCTCCAATCCTCTCCTTGAAAAAATAAATGAATTGTTTGTCTGGACCCAGCTTTTGAACATGCATGGCGGCGTACCGAGTGACTGTCCGCACCGCGAACGGCTTGGATATACCGGCGACGGTCAGCTTGTGGCCGCATCATCCGTGTGGAATCTGTGGATGCCGCAGTTTTATACCAAATGGATAAATGACATTGCCGATTCACAGAATAGCGAAACGGGATTTGTTCCGCATACTGCGCCGTTCTACGGGGGCGGAGGTGGGCCGGGCTGGGGGTCCGCATGCGTGATACTTCCGTCAATCATGCAAAGCATGTATGCTGATATTAGAATAGTTGGACGAATGTATGGATGCATGAAGAAATGGCTGAAGTATCTCGACAGTAAGACGGACGGTGCTGATATAATTATAGAAGAGGAGCCGGGCAGCTGGTGTCTTGGTGACTGGTCGCTGCCTGTCAATATGGACGTCTTGATGAAGGACAATATTTTACCGCCATCGCTTGTGAACACTTTCTTCTATGGCATGTGCGCACGGCAACTTGGAAACATGGCGCGGGCACTTGGGCGTAAAGCGGATTCGATCCGTTTCAGAAAACAGGCGGATAGGATTGCGGCAAGTTTCCACAAAAAGTTCTTTGATAAGAAACGCGGGACTTATGCACGCGGACTGCACGGAACAAGCGCTTTCGCTCTCGTCCTCGGGGCGGTTCCAGCCGAGGAAAAAAACAGGGTCATCGAGAACTTGGTCAAACATGTGCGTATAACTTGTTCAGGACATCTGGACACCGGAATAATGGGGACACCCGTACTTCTTGAGGCGCTGGCGCAGGAGGGGCGTTTTGATGTTGCGTATGAAATTCTCAGCAAAACGACGTTCCCAAGTTTTGGTTTCATGATCGCTTCCGGTGCGACTACGATGTGGGAGAACTGGTCATATGAAAACGGATCCCACTGCCATCCGATGTATGGCAGTGTCTGCGACTGGATGTACCGCTATGTTGTAGGCATCCGCCCGGATCCGGATTCCTCAGGATTCAATAAGATAACTATTGCACCTTGGCCCGGACCAGAACTTACTCACGCCTCCGCCAAAGTACAGACGTTGCGCGGCCGGCTTGATGTCAGATGGGAAAAGGGCGATGGACTCTCGCAGGTGGAGGTGGATATTCCTGTCGGCTGCACTGCCAGAGTTCTTGTTCCGAAACCATCTTCAGGAAAATGCAAATTGCTCGAATCGGGAATTTTGCTGAGTCTGGAAAAGGGAAAATATCCTGCAGGCATCAACGGGGTTTCAGAAAATAGAGATAGTTTTATGATTGAAGTGGAAGCCGGAAAATATTATTTTACAGCAAATCGAGCAACTCTTGAAAAATAATAGCATGGAGCAAACCGCACCCGGAGTCTGGCGTCTTGAGTTTCGGCCTCTGGCCTTCAGGATTGAGGATATTGCGGTTGAGATAGACAATGAGATTCCTGAAGACCATGCCTATCATGGCCATTACCGCCTCGGTCGCCCAGAAACTGTGGAGGCTGAAACTTGCAAAAAGCCATATCCGTCCTTCATATCGTCTATTTGCATTTGACTTTTTACGCCGGCGAATTTATACTCTATAAGGCTGAAAATTTACACACGGTTGCGATCTTTTGAGTTTGGCTTCGCATTTTTTAAATAAGAATCTTCACTCCAAACGCATTTTTTAGGTTAATGCCAAGTAACCTCAACCGCATCCTCCTTACGGGCGATGCGGTTTTTTTTGGATGCGTCAAGTGGCCTATATGAATTTGAAATCAGGGGACTGTCCGGCCTAGATCACTTCGTGCACCTCGTCCCACATCCTGTCCTGATATGACCGGCAGGTGTAGAGACCGAGGAGGGAATATGTCAGCGTTGTCGTTGAACGTTTCCGAATCTGCCGGCTTCCCCTAGACTTTCGCGCCGAGTTCCTCGTAGACCTTCGCCAGTTCCTTGCGTTTCCCTTCATGGGTGAAAATTCCGCCATGGTTGGAGATATCATTTGCCTTAGGCATGTCGAATGTCGGCCAGTTGATGAAGTCGTTTACATGGGGGATCAAAGCATCCATGAGTTTTCTCGTATAATCCGCATGCTCCTTCTCGCTCCTGAATGGAAGTTCGCACAGGAAACGCGAAGCGCCGCCGCCATACCAGCCGAATTCCTGGACCACGACAGGCTTGTCGTAATGATCCATCCTAGCGTTACCTATGCAGGAGCTGAGCCAGTATTTCAAGGGTTCTCCACCGTCGAGCGGATCGCCACGGCCATCTGGAACGGCTTGCTAGGCGGGATAAGGGTGGAACGTGATGAAGTCAAACAGTTCATGCAATGCTCGATTGTGGAATCCATTCGCAAGCCAGAGGTCCTGATCAGGCGAAAGCCAAGTGTTGTCGCCGGAGACTATCATCTGTCCGGGCGCAGCAGAGCGGATCGCGTCGCACTGCCGCATGCACCATTCGTAGCCGCGGTCGTTGAGATAATTGCGAAAGTCGCAGGCGCAGATGTCGAACGGCTTCTCGATGAATTTCACTGAACCTGGCACATCCTTGAACGATGCGAACTTCGCACCATGTACGCGGTTCATAGCTTCAAGTCTCCCATATCTTTTCTCAAGCCAGAAAGACCAGTGGTCCTTGAGCTTCAAGTCAACCTTGTTGGCATTGATCTCGCCGGGAGTTACCATATGCGATTCATTGTCGTAAAGGAGCTCGTTTCGCAGATCCCAAGCCCATATCGCGGGATTATCCTTGAAATGGCCGGCGAACGCCTCCCAGAACAGACAGTCGTCGTCGAGCGCCTTGCCTGAATCGGCGAGTATCGGCATGTCGAACCAGTCGTTTCCGCCGAGATAGCCGCCTACAGGCATCAGATATATTCCATGCTTTTCAGCGAGCCCTATGAACGTGTCCCAGTTTTTCATGCCTGCGGACTTCAGTCCTGTCTTCGGACCGAATACCTGATTGACGCCGATCGCCTAGCGGAGACAGTTGAGCCCGAGTTCGGACATGATGCCGAACCTGCGGTCGCAGTCGCTTGCATCAAAATCATGGAAGAGAATGCCCTGACCGGGATGCTGATCGTTCAGCATGGTTCCGCCTATGGGGCTTATGAACCTGCCCGATCCTTCAAGTTCAAAATTCCATCTGTCAGCTGAAACTCTTACTTTTTCCATAAAAATCACCTGTAGTCGGCCTTTCACCTTGACAAATTGGTTGAATTCCGATATAATGTTATTTTAATGTAAAACTCCACAGTCAAAGGTTCTCTGTGTTAAATTTCCTTTAAAAACTCCATGTTCAAGATAGTCATTTCTTCAACGAGATTCA
>JAGVIF010000381.1 GCA_020056205.1 Lentisphaeria bacterium
CCCAGGTGGTCGATATCGTCGGCGTTATCGCTACCGTTATTAACCATAATAATATGCCGGACTATCTCGGCAATATCTTCCCGGGTCAGGGTGTGTTGGCTTTCGGGGATATTAAGTCCGCTCAGTTCTGCGATTTTCGCAAATGCCTTGTCGCGAAGCTCCCACTTCATTTTGGAGTATGTTTTTTCGTCGGAATTCAGCCATTTTTGGTGATTTGCGAGGAGGGTCAGGCGCAGGAAGGAGTGTTTTGGTTTTGCGTCTTCCGGATAGTAAAAATTATCCGGACAGCAGAAGACTCCACTGTCAAGGCTGAAGGCCGTATCGGGAGGGCTGTATTTGAATTCATTTGTTTCGCAGAAGAACAGGCAGGCGTTTTTGTAGTTTTCGAGGCTGAATCCTTCTTTCATACAGAAAATGGCCTCGACAAAAGCCATTTGTCCGTCCGGAACTTGTTCTTTAATTAGAGGGCTGCAAAGGCGGATAGTTTCATTTGCGCCCGCGCAGGAAATGATCTTTTCTGTTTCTATCGAATATCCGTCGGAGAGGCTGATGATGAGGCGGCCGTTTTCGCGCGAAATTTTTAGGGCGCTTGTTTTTCTGCGAATTTCGCAGTTGGACGCGCACAATTTTTCAGACATTATTTCGATGATTGTTTTGATCCCTTTCGCCGGTCTGCAGAGGCCTTCGGCAAATATGCTTCTGAACATAATCACAAACTGATTCATATCCATATCGTTTTCAATGGAGCTGCCATAGAATGACAAAGGACAGAATAGCATATCAACCAGGATTTTGTCTTCTATAAATTCGGAAATTTTTTTCTTTGCGGACAATTTTGGGGATTCAAGATCAAAGGCGTCGTATCGCAAAATGAATTCGCAGAGTTCTGTGATGCCGTTCGCCTCATCGGGGAATTCTTTCTTCAGATTCGCCGCCGTATTTTCAAATGAATTATCGAAAATTATGCTACGGGACGGAAATCTTATCTCAGAACGGATTTGCTCTACGAGTTGGAGTTCGTCATAACTTATTCTCAATTGTCTTAGGAGTTTATTGAGAGGGAGATTTTTCGCCCCGTTTTTTGGGGAAAAATTGGTCATCGCGTGGAGGCCGCTGTCTATCTCGATGGAATGTTTGAAATAGAAAGTGTTCAATCCGCCGAGCGAAGCGTTTTTTTCCACGAGCAGGGTTTTTTTTCCGAAAAGAGAAAGTCTTGCCGCGGCGGCGAGCCCCGAGAGCCCTCCGCCTATTACCACGCAATCGTAGTAAATATTCACCGAATATGTTTACGCGGGTTAAGCGGCTATAAGAGACGCAACAAGATCAACCGCCGAAGCCGCGTCAGGGGCATAACCGTCCGCTCCGATTTCCTTCGCAAAACTTTCCGTCAGTGGAGCTCCGCCTACAATAAATTTCACCTTTATCCCCGCATTTTTAAGCGCTTCTATGGTACTCTTCATTGAGCCCATCGTCGTCGTGAGAAGCGCGCTCATCGCTACTACCTGTGGTTTTTTTTCTTTTGCGGCGTCAAGAAATTTCTGCGCGTCAACATTCACTCCGAGGTCTATCACTTCGTATCCCGCGCCTTCAAGCATCATTCTCACAAGATTTTTCCCTATGTCGTGCAGATCGCCTTTGACGGTTCCAATACAGATAATTCCCTTGCTCTTTATGTCGGCGGCTTTCAAAAGGGGCTTAAGAACGGCCATAGCGGCATTCATGGCGCGCGCGGCTATGAGAACTTCAGGAACATATACCTGATTGTTCTTGAATTTCTCGCCTATGATTGACATCCCGCTGATAAGGGCTTTATCCAGAATTTCGCCGACCGAAATCTTTTGAGCTACAGCCTCCTCTGTCATTACCTTTACGTCATTAGCCTTTCCTTTCATCAACGCTTCCCTGATCTTTTCAAGCAATTCAACGCTCATCGAAAACCTCCTAATCATTATTTTTACAAGAATGAATACATACAGAAAAACAGAAAGATACTCATACTTTCACTTTTAATCTTGTAAAAAACTGTTATTTTATAGCACTATTCTGCATTTTCTTTTAATTTTATTTTCGGAGGAGATAAAAACACGGTGGAAGACATCTTTTACAATAAATTGAAAATTGTTCTTTCCGACATTGAGAGTTACGTCAGATATGGAGCTGTTTTTTATGACTTTGGAAAGAAAAATCGTCCCCTGACGGGAGCCGCCTTTTGCAAACTCTGCGCCGTCTGCGTTGAAAACAACAAGACATCCGAGTCTTGCCTTCAAAACGCGCAATCGGCGTCATATCAATCCTGGCTAAGGGGAAGAGCTTACACTTTCAAGTGCTGGCTTGGATTGTTCGGAATAATAATGCCGATCGCCCCTGACGGAAAAAAAATTACGGGAGCCGTTGAAATAGGAGGTCTTTTCCCGCGCGGCTCTTTCCAGAGCAGTCTGCATCAGATCGTGTCAACATTGGACAATCTTGATCCGCGCGGAAAACTGTCAAGGTTGGTGGCCGCTTTCCAAGGAACGGATGAAATGTCCCCTATGGATTTTGAAACTTGCGGCGAATTCCTGAAAGAAGCGTTGTGCTCGTCGGGTTTGCTTGACAGCTCCGCCGTGTCTCTTAACGCCGAGTTGTGGGCACAGCAAAACAGGATTTCGGGAAGGAAAGAGGACATGAAATCTCTTTCCATGGACAAGGAGAAGCTGATTTGTTTTATGGCTCTTGACCTCGCGAAAACAAAAAAAAACCTGAAAGAAAAAGAAATACTTAAGAAAAGTGATGAATTTTTAAGCGTGGTTTCTCTTGAAAGCGGAGGAAATATGGAATTATTCAAATGCTTCCTCCTCATCGCGATGTCTATAATAAAAATGGGAGAAATCAGGGGTGAACTGAACAACTCGTCCCCATCTCCACTCTCGTCTTTTTCCGTAGAACTTGAATCTTTTTACTTGGAAAATGACTTCAAAACATTGTGCCTTAACTTCCAAAAAATGCTTCTCAGACGGTCTGACGCGAGAAAAAGCAGACTGGAAAAAAATGACGTATCGGAGAGAGTTTTGTCTTATTTGTCAAAACACTTTATGAAGAATATCAGGCTTAATGACGCAGCGTCTTCGGCAGGGGCAAGCGCTTCAACTGTCATGCACAGACTAAAGGACGACACCGGAGAGACTTTCGCCCATCATCTGAATGCCATCCGCGTAAAAGAGGCGAAAAGATTGCTTGCATACACCGGCTTAAACATCGGCGAGATCAGCGAAAGATGCGGTTTTTCCGAACAAGGTTACTTTTCAAAAGTCTTCACCAAACACATCTCCATGACTCCAAGAGAGTTCCGCAGGATGCTGGCGCTGCGTAACATAAGTAAGTGAGCAATAAGAAACTTAATCGGGGTCGGGATCGGGAGTGCGGAAGTGCGGGAGTGCGGAAGATTGAGAGTGTCAGAGTATCAAAGTGTCAGAGTGTCAGAGTGTCAGAGTGTCAGAGCGGAGACGATTGGATGATTGGGAGATTGAAAGATTGAAAAATCTCTAAATCACCAAATCGAAAAATAATATGTCCCTTGCGTCCCTCGTGTCCCTTATGTCTCTGTGTCGTTGCGGCGAAGAACTTGGAAATTCTGAATCCTCACTTTGATGCTGTTGCCTTTTTCGGGGTCGGGGTCGAAAGGAGTGTTATGGGTTTCGGATATGAGAAACTTGACGTTTGAGCCAGTTGCAAAAGTCATAAACCGCGCCGTTGCAGATGCCATCGGAGGGCTCGCAAGTATTTTTGGCAG
>JAGVIF010000279.1 GCA_020056205.1 Lentisphaeria bacterium
GCGAAATATTCGGCGGCATATACTTATAAAGCATCCGATTTGGGGCCTGTCGTTGCAATGCCCTATTCTCCGGACAACGTTAAAAAAGTTTCAGAGATGAAAGGATTTTCGATAGACAGGGTTTATATAGGAAGTTGCACCGGAGGGAAAATAAGCGATTTCGAGATGGCCGCGAAAATCTTAAAAGGACAAACGGTGAAGGTTCCGACTTTCCTCGTTCCGGCAACCGTCGAAGTCGAAAGGGCTCTTCACGAAAAACACATTGACGGAAAAAATCTCTGTCAAATATTCCACGACGCCGGCTGCGAAAAAATGGCGCCGCCTTCATGCGCGGCATGCCTCGGAGGCCCTGTTGACACCTACGGACGCTGCAATAAAAATGAAATATGCGTCAGCACAACAAACAGAAATTTCCCGGGACGCATGGGATCAAAAGATTCCAAAACTATACTTGCCTCGCCCTTCACGGCGGCGGCAAGCGCGATAAAGGGCATGATAACCAGTCCGAGGGATTTTTAATTTGTTTAAAACCAAACACAAAGAAGTGTCGGCCCTACTTCGAAAAGCATCAGAGCTGATTGCAGGAACTAAAATAAACACAGGAAGAAAGAATGACAATGCATACTATTAGAGGCAAGGTATTCGTGACCGGCGGCAATATTGACACGGATCAGATAATTCCGGCGGAATATCTCAATCTTGTGCCGACGATACCGGAGGAATATGAGAAACTCGGCTCGTACGCGCTATGCGGTCTGCCGGAAACATTCAAAGAAAGATTTATTGAAAAGGGGGCATTGAAGACAAAATATCGGATAATAATCGCCGGAAAAAATTTTGGATGCGGCTCAAGCAGGGAACATGCGCCGGTCTGCCTCGGCGCGGCTGGGGCAAAAGTTGTGCTGGCAAATTCGTTCGCGCGAATATTTTTCAGAAACTGCATTTCAACGGGGGAAATTTATCCCCTCGAAAGCGACGCCGATCTGCTGAATGAATTTAAGACCGGCGATATAGCCGAGCTTTCAATAAGAGATAAAACTATAAAGAATTTGTCTTCAGGCAAGTCCTTTAAAATCAAGGATTTAGGAGCTGTGGAAGCCGTCATCGAAGCCGGCGGAATATTCAACTACGCAAGAAAAAACAAAATGATATAAAAAAAAGGAGAACAAAATGAAAAAAACAGTCGGATTGATTTTAATTCTTTTGGGAATTATTTCCGCAGGAAACACAATTTTAGCCGCAGAAAAAGAAAAGGTCTGCGATGTCAGCGAAGAAGAGGTTCTGAATTTTATAAAAGTCTTCCCCAAATTGCATGAGAAGCTCAACGTCAAAAGCGCAGATCCCGACTCGTTTTTGAAAGCCATTCAGGGGAACAAAGATATTGCGAATTTCGCAAAAGAATGCGGTTATGAAAATGAAAATGACATGATGCGCGTATTTAGCGGAGTTTTGGCGTCCTACGCTTTTCTGAAATACGAGGAGTCTGAGGCGTTGCTCAAGGAGAGCATGGCAACATTGCCCCCCGCGCTCGCCGCGGCGATGAAACCACAGCTTAAAACCATAGAGAAGACGCTGCAAGATCAGAAAAAACTTATTTCGGATAAAACCATAGACGCCGTAAAAAAACATTACTCCGAGATAGAAATAATAATAATGGGCGATGGGCAGGCGGATAAACTTCCCATTCCGCCAACAGTCAAATAAGGAAGAAATACCGTGAAAAAAATATTCATATACGACACTACATTGCGCGACGGAACGCAGGCCGAGGGAATTTCCCTCTCGGTCATGGACAAATTAAAGATAGCGGATAAACTCGACTCCTTCGGAATAGGCTACGTGGAGGGCGGATGGCCGGGATCCAATCCGAAGGACATGGCTTTCTTCGAAGAGGCGCGCGGGAAAAAATATAAAAATGCGAAAATCGCAGCCTTCGGAAGTACAAGAAGAGCGAAAGTAAAAGTTGAAGACGACGACAACATAAAAAAATTGCTTGAATCAAAGGCTCCGGTAAATACAATTTTCGGGAAAAGCTGGCTACTCCACGTTCACGAGGTGTTGGGAATAAGCCCTGAGCAAAATCTTCTAATGATCGGAGATTCCTGCGCTTACCTCAGCGATAACGGGCGCGAAGTCATATTCGACGCCGAACATTTCTTCGACGGCTACAAGGACAATCCAAGCTACGCTTTGGACGCCTTGAAAATTGCCTGCAAAAACGGAGCGACAACAGTTGTATTGTGCGACACCAACGGCGGAACACTGACATCGGAAATAACGGAGATATGCCTCTCCGTCCATAAGTCTTTGCCAAAAAAGGTCTTGCTCGGCATACATTGCCACAACGACGGCGATATGGCCGTGGCAAATTCGATAGCGGCCATCGAGGCCGGAGCAATGCATGTGCAGGGAACTGTGAACGGATTCGGAGAACGCTGCGGAAACGCGAATCTGTGCTCAATCATTCCGGCGCTCGAACTCAAACTCGGAATTAACTGCGTTGGAAAGGAAAAACTCGCCCGACTCAAAGAACTCAGTCTTTTCGTAGATGAGATTGCCAACCAGAATCCGAACAAGAGATTGCCTTACGTCGGGGACAGCGCTTTCGCCCACAAAGGCGGAATGCATGTGAACGCCGTGAATAAAAATCCGGAAACTTTTGAGCACACCAACCCGCAGTTTGTCGGCAACAAGAGAAGAATCCTTGTTTCCGATCTTTCCGGACGAAGCAATATCATGATGAAAATAGCCGAACACAACATTGACCTCGACGAAAAAAGCCCGGAGGTTGCCGAAATCCTTGAAACCCTGAAAAGGATGGAAAACGAGGGCTATGAATTTGAGGCGGCTGACGCTTCCTTTCATCTGCTTGCGAAAAAAATTCTCAAAAAACATAAACCTTTCTTCAATCTCAACGGGTTTAGAGTGATAGTTGAAAAGAGAGGAAAGGGTGAAAAATGCATATCTGAAGCCACTGTAAAACTTGAGGCGCAAGGAAAAAACGAACTAACCGCGGCGGAAGGCGACGGGCCTATCAACGCGCTCGACCACGCCTTAAGAAAGGCTCTCATAAGATTCTACCCCGAAATATCAAACGTTCAACTGAGAGATTTCAAGGTGAGAATAATAGACGGAAAAGACGGAACCGCCGCAAAAACAAGAGTTCTCATCGAATCATCGGACGGACACAAAAGTTGGAGCACCGTGGGATTAAGCGAAAACATAATTGAAGCGTCATGGGAAGCCCTCGTTGACTCGATGGAATATATGCTTTACGAGAAAAATGAAAAAATGAAAAAATAATTTGACTCCCGCCGGGGGAAGACTATATTGCCCGAACATGTTTAAAAAAATAATATTCATATCACTCTTCGTTTTTCTCTTGGGCGGATTCATGTATCCTAAGGCCGAGGCGATAGACCCTGTCACGATGTCTCTCCTCGCCCCCTACGCCATGCCCGTGGCCGAAGCGGCGGCGCAATACGCCCTCAGGGGACTGGTCAATACCATACCGGGCTTTATTGAAATCGGCAAGGATATGTTGTCTATCTTCCTGCTCCCTCTGGGGCTTATCGAAAGCACTGTCGGCGCGCCGTTCGGTTTTCTGGGACCCGGTATAAATCATCTTATCAGCGGTTTTGAAGCCCCCTTTCTGCTCGTCTTCGATGTCCTCTTCCTGCCGGTAGCGGCAATGGGATTTCGATCCCCAAATGGCTAAAAAAAATCTCATTAATTCTTACCGGCAAGACTGGCGGAAAAAAGACCCGCTCTGCCGAATCCTCCGCGACTGGTCCGGAAAAGAGAACGGCGACAAGAGAATAGATCGGTTCGCGACCCAGCCGCTCGCAATCAGGGAAGTCCTCGAAAAAATAGTAAAGATTGACACATCTCCGGAAGCCGTTGAATTTGAAAGAGTTAAGAAAATATGGCAAAAAGTCATGCCGCCAGGCGGAAAAATATCGGCCTTCCCTTTCTACATAAAAGATTCTATTCTCTTCGTAAAAGTCACCAACAGCTGCTCCATGATGGAAATGAGAATGCAGTCTTCGAACATTCTGAAAAAAATAAAGGATGAGCTTATCGAAACATCCTTTTCAAAAATGAAATTTTTAAACTGATGCACGACATCCTGAACAACGCCCAAATAGAGCACATTGAAAATCACATTTGGATGCCTGTAAAGACTAAACCGCGCTGCGAGAAAAAACTCGCCGCATATTGCCGCAACAACGGGCTTGCATATTATCTGCCCCTCCTAAAAAGCGCGAAACGGCAAAAGCGCGAAAATCTGGTTTTTTTTCTTCCAATGTTTCCAGGTTACATCTTTTGCTCCCTGAATAATGACGCCTTCAATGTCGTAGTGAATTCCAACTGCGTTGTGAACCGCCTCAAAGTTGACGAGCCCTACGAGCGAATTCTTATCGGCGAACTAAAGTCCATAAGAGAACTTGAGGAACATTCTTCGGAGCTGGAAATAACCATAAGGCCGGAAATAGTCAAAGGACGAAAAATAGTCGTTACGGGCGGTCCATTGAAGGGTTTCTCCGGAATAGTCGGAAAAAGAAAAAATCGGACGCTCGTAACGGTCAATCTTGAAATACTCGGACAATCCGTATCCGCTGAAATAGATATAGAATTCATCGAGCCGGAGGAGGATTGACCACTCCGTAAATATTCACCGAAAGGACCTGTCTGCGTGCAACGCACAGGCAGACGGGGTTCGGTGAATATTTATTTGCTGTTCCACAATATTTTAAATCCCAGACGTTCTTTCTCCTTCTTGAGGAGAGCGGTTACGATTTCTTCCGTCTTCTTCGCGCGCAATATTTTAATTATCTTCGGCGACATTTCCTGTAAACTCAAAACCTTTTTTTCCTTTTTGGAATCAAGCCGGACGATATGCCATCCGGCCTCAGTTTTGAAAGGCCCGCTTATTTCCCCTGCCCTCAGACCGGCCGCCGCGATGCGAAATGCTGTCGGCATTTCGTCAAGAGAAAATATGCCGAGCATTCCGCCGCTGTCTTTTGTGCGCTCATCCTCGCTTATTTTTCGCGCCCTTTCCTTGAATTCTTCCTGTGAATTGCCGACCGCCATGGCGATTGTTCTAAGCTTTGCTTCTAAAAGAGAATCGCCTTCCTTATCCCCCGAAATCCTCAAAAGAATATGGGATATCGCGAATCTTTCAGGATATCCGAATCTCTCTATATTATTCTTGTAGAAATCGTCTATTTCACCTTCGCCCGGTTTTGCTTTTGGCGCGACTTCCTTCTCCATCCAAATCCTGATTGCAATGGCTTCGCCGATGCGTTTCTTTAGCGATGCGGGGCTGACGCCCATCTTTGAAGCGAACTCGGTTTCTTTCAACGAAACGCCTCCGGCAATATTTGAAAATTCGTCCATAATTTCCTCGTCGGACGGGATGCATGAAGCCTTTTTCGCCAAATCCATAAGTATGATGCGTTCCGCCATTCTTTCCGCCGCAACAACGGCCGCTTTTTTCATTTTGCTTATGTCATCCTCATCGAGGGATGGACTGCTTTCCCTGACCGCTTTTAGCAGCGGCATTATTTCCTCGATAAGCTGAACTTTTCGTATCTCGGCTTCGCCTATCACGGCTACGGGATCAGGGATAGAGCCTATAAACGCGGCAATATCGCTCTCAATATCCGGCTTGCTTTCTTTGTTGGATTCCGCAAAAGCCGCCGGAGAAAAATTGACAAATACCGCGATGAAAAATAAAATGACGCAGGAATACTTAAAAATAAGATTTTTCATTCCGATGGGTTGAGAAGAGGATTATCCTGATCAATCACGAAGAGGAGCGCCATCATGCTTTGTTTCACGGAGTTGTCTTTTTGCGGAGTGGAAATGATTTCGCAGGAAAGATCAATTATACCCAATTTTAACTCTTTCGACATCATTTTTTTCGCAAGAAGCAGTTTTTCATTTGCGATTTTCGCAAAAATGCCGGCCGGGCAATAAGTCTCAGAAACGGTCTTCAGCCTGCCGGCGGCCCTCGCCAATGCGACCGAATCATCGGCGCGTTTGACGGCGTCAACCAATACCTCTATCTGCTTCAACGACAAAAGAGTTTTTTTTATTTCAATGAGGGCGTCGTTTTTCGGAATCTTGTCTATTGCGTCAGAACATATTTCAATAGCTCCATCAATGTTGCCGGTGTCAAGAGCCTCCTGCACCTGCGATATCGCAAGGTTTTGTCTCTCAAGCAGTTCGGTATCGGCAAGAAATGTGCTGTCCTCTATCTTTCTTAAGCGCCCAATCTTTGCGACAGCGCCGGCGTGATCGCCTTTTTCAATGGAATCAAAAAGTTCTGAAACAAGCTTCGGCTTGGCGGCAGGCGGGTCCTTTGCCGGAGTTTTTTCGGAGCATGACGGCAGAAGGACTGACGACACAAATAATGCCGCTGACAAAAATATAATTTTATGCGTCTCTTTCATCTTCCCCGCTTTATTTTGTTATGGAATCCTGTATAATACCCCTTTCAGCTCTATTTTCAACAGGAATGTGGCGCAACAATGAGACTTGATTCAAGAAAGAATAACGAACTCAGGCCGCTGTCGGTCGAGACAAGATTTCTTCGCAACACCCCGGAATCCGTTCTGATAGCCTTCGGCGGAACACGCGTTATATGCTCGGCAAACGTGATTGAAGAACTTCCTCCATGGATGAGAGCCCAGAAAAAAAACGGAGGCTGGGTCACAGCCGAATATCAAATGCTGCCGTCATCCACAATCGGACGGACAAAACGGGAAACTTCAGGGCTCAGCGGAAGAACTCAGGAGATACAACGGCTGATCGGAAGAGCCTTGCGCGCATCGGTCAATCTCGAAAAACTCGGACCAAGAACAATTTACATAGACTGCGATGTGATTGACGCCGACGGCGGAACAAGGTGCGCCTCTATAACCGGAGGGATGATAGCGCTCCGCCTCGCAATATCAAAACTCACAGACAAAAAACTGGTCGTAGAATCGCCGCTCATCCAAAATGTCGCCGCTGTCAGCGTCGGCATACTGCAAGATAAACCCATCCTCGACCTCCTCTATCAGGAAGACTCCGCCGCCGAGACGGATATGAACGTGGTTATGGCGGAAAATGGAGATTTCGTTGAAATACAGGCATCCGCCGAGAAAGCGCCGTTTTCAAAACAGCAATTCGACGACATGCTTCAATTGGCCTCAGACGGGATAATACAACTTTTCCGCGCCCAGAATGAAGCGGTTTTAACCTAAGAGCCAATTGCAAAACTCAAAACCGATGCCGATGAAGGAGATTATGAAATTCAGACAAGCCGCAAAACCGGAGGCATACCCAAAGCGGTATGTCGAGGA
>JAGVIF010000238.1 GCA_020056205.1 Lentisphaeria bacterium
AAAATTAAGAAATCGTTCCGGATTGGTCGTAAAAATGGTTTTTATGGCCGGAAATCCGGATTTTACAAAAAAGAGCCAATTACTTTTGAAATTGGCTCGTATGAGCATATGAAATTGTATTTCCCGATTTCGGTCGCGACGAGCGTCCCCCTCCATCACACGGTCTTGGCCTTGCCGAGCGAAGCGACGCTTGCCAACGGCAAAACCAAGACCCTCCATTTTTACGCCGCAGGCGTGGAGGGACACGCTTGCCGTGTCCGCTCTTGCCGTAACCGATCATTTCACGGTCGCGGCCTTGCCGAGCGCAAGAAACACTTTGCTCTTTGCGCCAGGGATGTCGCAACCTACAGCAGACGAATCGATTTTTTTTAGTAGTTTGCGATCTCCGAGCGCAAAAAACAAGTAGTTTTGCCCTTGGCAAGCGTCGCTTCGCTCGGCAGGGCCGTGCCGGAATTTTGCAACCGGCTCTTTCGATTTCCAATCAATCTTATTCCTTTGCGATCTCGCTCACTCATTTTTCCGCCCCCCGTTTTCATTTTCCCTTTGTTTGTAGTAGGCGAATTTACACGCCATTCCCTTCATGGCCTTATCAGCATGTCGTCATTATATAACAAAATAAATAGGATGTCAAGGGGGTAAAGCAAAAAAAATACAAATATTTTCATAATACCATAGGTGTTCTGCAATATTTGCTGATATATTCCGTCATAATACCATATTACTTCGAGCAGATACAAAAAATAATGAAGTGGAACAAGGCTCGTATAAGTTCAGTAAACCCTGCGAGCCAAGTGTCGTGGCCACGGGCGAAGACTGGTTTTTTTACTGAACTTATACTACTGAGCCAATTGCAAAAACTCAAAACCGATGCTGATGAAGAAGATTATGAAATTCAGACGAGCCGCAAAACCGGCGTGTCCGGTCGTAGCCTTCAGGCGGAGACGGAAGGCATGCCAGACGCGGTATGTCGAGGATTTTGCGGCGAAGTATGATTTCATAAGAACTTCATTCCTAACGGTGCGATCTGAAAATGATCGTGCGGCGCGGAGGCATGGTAGACAGGGCATCCTTCATAAAACACCGCAGATATGCCAAGCGCCAGCGCGTTTGGGGAGGCAAGCGTTGCTTGATCACGGAAGACGGATGGATTCCAGAGGCAGAGATTCGCCGCGTGTCCATCGGCTATGCGCCCACCGTCTATTTTGAACACCCGCCGGGGTTCGCCCGTGAGCTTTGCGATGGCCTCCTCCTCGGTCAACCATCCTCGGTCGACAAGTAGCCGGAAAGATTTCGCCACCGCTCCGAATGATCGTGGATGGTGTCCGCCTTCTCCTTTGGAATAGGCGTGTCCGTCTCCGCCCACAAATCCCCGTCTCCACCTCAGGACATGCTCATAATCTGACGGCAGGCAGGCATGTTGGTAACACGCCGTAGCGGATGGGGCGCGCCGCATGATGTCCGCGCAGACACGTTCAGGGGGGAAGGCAAGTTCCTTGGCGATGTCCGCCACCGAGTGCCCGTGCCACTCGGCTGGCATGCCGCTTACCGGCACCACGTCGCTCCAGCCTCCTGCCGGGCAGCAAACTCCGCATCCGGCGGCGGCCTTGCACTCGAGGGAAGCCCCGTCGCCGACACGGGACGCCCCCTCGGACACCAGGTATTCGAGCGTGGTCCAGCTGATGTCGTACGGATACATCTCCGCCGTAATTGCCGGATATTTTTCCAGCGTGGACAGCACCCTGGGAACTGCGTTCGGATCCGCCAGCCCGTATCTCTTGAAATGATTGATGTGGCAAGGGACATCGGACCGTTGATAGACCTCGATGATTTCGCGCACCGACGCTTCAAATCCATTGCCTCCGTCACGCATATGCCATGCGATCCCGGCCCAGCGGGAGTTGCCGTATTCCCGCAGCACCTTCGCCAGACGCACGATGTCGCTCGTCGAGGTGTGCAGTTGTCCCGTGTAGTTGAGGCCGACCGACAGGCCGATGCACCCGGCGTCCATTGCCTCGCGTAGGCGATCCTCGGCGCCCTCAAGCGGCATCAATGCGTGTAAGCCGACGAACGAGCGAATTTCCAGCGTAGGACGGGTGGAGGCGAGCGCGCCGAAAAATTCCTTCGCATTCTTGAAGGCCGGGATGTCGGAGTCCTCTAGGAAAATCGGATGGTTGCCGCATTCTCCCCATGGGCTAAATCCGCATTGCCCGATCAACACGGTTCCGCAACCCTGCGCGAGGAGATTGATGCCGTTCCGCGTGAGGAGGCGCAGGTCGCCATGGTTGTGCGTGTCCATGAAAGGCGGTGAGAGGATCAACCCTGATGCGTCAATGACTTTGTTTCCGGGGAGGGTTCCGTGTGAGAGAGAGATGCGGAGAAAATTCCCGTCGATCCCCACCTCGGCGCCGAAGGGCAGGAATCGCATTCCGTCGTGCACGCGGGCATTCCGATAGACAATGTCGTGCGTCATTCCGACCTCCAGCGTTGAATTTGAGATTGCGGAGTTGTACGGACGAGTATCATACGATTCGTGTGTTTCCGTTGGCGGTTGCGGCGTAGACATGCTCGATGCGATATCCGCCCCCCAATTCTTTGCCGTAAACTCCGATTTCTATCGTGAAGACCATGCCCTCCTCAATGGTGTCGACGCTGTCGGCTGTAATGAAAGGGGGCTCCCAAAAGTCGAGGCCGATACCGTGTCCGATATGATGGGGACAGTTCGGAAGCCCGTTTTTGCGAAGCTCGTCCTGCACATGCGCATAGATATCCGCACCCTTGGCTCCGGGCTTGGCAAGACGCCGCACGGACTCGTGGATACGCTCAAGGGCGGCCATGACGTGCGCCTTTTTCTTGCTAACCTCGCCATCAACGAAAAAAGTACGGCACGAGTCGTTCCAATAATGGTCCGACACGAGCCAGAGATCTACGATTACATTTTCGCCCTTGGCGAGTCTGCGCGCCGTCGCTTCCCCGCCGATCGAAAGCGTTCTTTTTCCGCTGACGAAATCACCGGAGACAAAAAGGTCGCGCCCGAGTTTTCCGGCGCAAGCCGACTTGGCGGTGAGGAGCAGATTCAGTTCGTTGGCCCCTGCGTTGCATGCCTTGTCGATGACGTTATACCCTGCGACGGCAAGACGTCCCAGCTTTTTCAGAATGCTGATCTCGTCGGCATCCTTTACGCGGCGCAACTGCCGGATTTCAGGATCAATAACCGCCTCGGTCCTTTGTAGCGCGGCGATGTCGCTACCAACCGCCTTTTCAAACAAGAGATTACGGGTGGAAGGTCCCTTGGTCGTCGGATGCGCGACGGATACGACTTTGTTCGCCTTTCCATCAGCCACTTGCGAAAGCCCTTCGCTGACCACAAGCGTGTTTTCACCACTACATTCCAGTAGCAGTATCGCATGGTTTTTCACGCCGGGGAACAGGAATGACAATCCTGTGAGATAATAAATATGCGCGGGATCCTCCACCAGCACTTTCTCCAGCCCAACGCGGCGCATCGCCTCGACCACCTTCTCCATCCTCATATTGTTCATTGCTTTTTTCCCTCGTAATAGTTCAGTTTTTAAAATGGGGTCAACCGTCCCTAGCGTCAATCTCGACGCGCTCTCCGGCCACCTCATCTCTGACCAGTAATCCGTAGGCGTACTGATTGAGCGTGGTGCAGACATGCCGCGGGTACAATAGTATGGTCTCCCCGACAGACTTGTGGAATGAGGAGTCCAAAGGTTCGCCGGTCGCCCGGTCGACTCCGATCCATTCGAACTGCCCGAAGCGTTCCGACGAGCCGAAGTGGCTATAGCCGCGAAGGTCTGCCAGATGGATGCGCCCGCAGTCTGTCGAGGCGCCAAACTTCACGCCGCAGTCCGTGGTAATGAGATGGGTGTCCCGATGGCGGACAATGTCCACGATCCGCGTTGACACAGCGGCCGCATATTCAAAAGAGTTGGGGGCCAAGTCGTTATAGTTGCTGTCCCACAAAGCCGCAGTCCCTGGCGTGACCGTGATCGGCCAGCTGTGGCCGCCATTCGCATATTCGGCGAGGTTGTCGGCGAACGTGAGAGAAGACGAGGTCGCCACCTCCTCTATTTCCGCAAAGCGGGCCACGTCCGCAACCACAGCGCCGATCTCGCGGATCAGCCATGCGGAATGGGCGGAGACCGTCAACGGGTTGGAATGGTGGATATGCCCGTCGTACACGTGCAATCCCCGGAGCCGCAGATTTTCGGTCTCAGTAATCAGCCTTGCCAGCGGGACCACCTCCCTCCCGAGAGGAACGCCGGTTCTTCGCATGCCGGGATCGATGTCGAGAAAAACTTCGACGGGGGCTTCAGCTTTTTCCGACAACGCTATTGCGCACTGTCGGGTGTTGACCGCCGTGGAGAACCGCCGATTGGGAAACTCCCGGCGCAGTGAGAAGAAATCTTCGACTGCCGGACCGAGGCATGGAAAAGCGACAAGTATGTCCATGATGGCGGTCCCCCTGGCGATCGCCCGCGCCTCGGCGGTACTTGACGCCTTTACCTTGCTCATCCCTCTGGAGGCGTACACGGCGAGCATTCGAGACGACTTCACTGTCTTCGCCATCAGGCGCAAGCTATCGAGACTCCCGCCGCAGATTTGGCGGATACGCTCAAGGTTCTCCAGTATCGCCCATTCAAAGAAAAGTATCCGGGGTGTGGCTATTTCGCCGAGATTGGCGACCTTGTACCGCTTCGGAGCGGAAACTGCGAATTCCCTGTTCATTGGCGTGTTTCCCTGGCGACGAAGGCATCGAACTGGATTTCGACTAGGGCGTTGGGTTCAGGCAGTGTCGCCTTGAGAACGGTGGTTCTTGACGGGTATTCGCCAAGACCCCTTT
>JAGVIF010000435.1 GCA_020056205.1 Lentisphaeria bacterium
CAAGACCGCCGCGGGTATTGCCCCTGCCAGAAATACTTGCGAGCCCTCCGATGGCATCTGCAACGGCGCGGTTTATGACTTTTGCAACTGGCTCATAGAGCAAGTAAACTATAAATAACCAACACACGTTTAATTACGTGGGCACAAAAGGAGAACGTCATGGGTATCAGTCGGCGTGATTTTATTCGGGGCGGCGCATTAACTGCGGTTACGGTTGCGGCATCCACGGGTGCCGCGATACTGAATGTCACAACGAAGGCGAATGGCGATCCCGCTGGACCGGACACCACTCGCGACCTCGATGCTTTGCGGAACCTTCCTCCGGCATCGGGCGAAGATTCGCTTGTTACCATGCAGCGCGACTTGGTTCGCGCGATGCGAAAGCCCGTCGAACAGCGGCATTGGACAATGCTCATAGACACCCGCAAATGTGTTGGCTGTCATGCCTGCACCATTGGTTGCGTGGCGGAAAACAAACTTCCGCCCGGGGTGGTCTACCGGCCAGTAATGACCGACGAAACGGGCGAATTTCCGCATCTTCGTATGACGCACACGCCGCGTCCGTGCATGCAATGCGAGGCGCCATCCTGTGTGCCGGTCTGCCCGGTTCGAGCCACTTGGAAGCGGCCAGACGGCGTGGTGGTCATTGATTACGATAAATGCATCGGGTGCCGACACTGCCTGACGGCCTGCCCGTATGGGGCGCGCACGAGCGATTTCGACCTCCACTACAATGCGGACGCAGCACACGGGGCGGGCAAGGACGCGGCGCGGCCGCTCCAGGGAAGTGTTCCATCGTGGGAAGAGCAGGCTTCCTCCGAATATGGCAAGCGCTGGGACCGCGCTGGTCATGGTTCGCCCATCGGCAATGCGCGCAAATGTCATTTCTGTCTCCATCGGCTCGATGTTGGGGAGTTGCCCGTGTGCGTTACGACCTGCATTGGCCGCGCGACATATTTCGGCGACAAGAATGACGACAACGCCTTGGTTATGCGTCTGTTGCGGAGCACTGCCGCGCAAACTCTTCTGCCACACAGGGGAACGCAACCTTCTGTTCACTACATTTTTTAATAATAAAGCGATTTAAGGAGATGCTATGAATACAAAAAGTTGTTGTTTGGGAATTGTTGATATGAGCTGGCGCGCGAAGTTGGGATTGTTGCTGTGGTTGCTGTTTCTATCGGTGGGCTTGTTTGGGCTGTGGGAACGGATGACCACTGGCCACACCCTGGCAGGATACGGTTCATATGTGCCTTGGGGGCTCTGGGTTGCGCTGTATTTTCACGGGGCGGGGCTGGCGGCAGGTGTCTTTATCATCGGCGTTCTGGGTTTTCTGACGGATGCCTCAGGTTACAAAGAGAAAGGTGAACTGCGTCGGATTATCGTTTTGAGTACGGCCGTATTGCTGCCGGGACTGTGGAGCGTAGGATTAGACCTTGGGCGCATGGAAAGAGGGCTCAACATATTTTTGAGTCCTGGATTCACGAGTATGATGACTATCAATGCGTGGCTTTATCAAATCTATATTTTTGTCATGCTGGCGGCATGGCTATTGAGCTGGCGGCGCAGCTCGGACTGGCTGAAGCCATTCCTTTTGTTGGGGATCGTTCTCAGCGCCGCATTTGCGCTCGGCAGCGGATTATTCTTCGGTGCGATAAAGGTCAAGCCGGAATGGTATGGCGCCGTGTGGCCTTTGCTAACCATTGTCTCCGCCATTACCACGGGGAGCGCATTGCTCCTGCTCTTGCATCGCAACCCGGTAGATTCGACCAATGGGGATGGCGCCGCTCTGCCGCGAAGAATCGCAATGGTGGGAATTCCGGTCTATTTCGGAATTGACCTTTTGCACAAGGCCTCCGAGAGTTTGTATCCGGGCGGGTCGGAAATCGCAGCACAGACGAATGTCTGGCTTGCCGCCACATCCATTCCGGGATGGATTCCCTGGGTCTTTGGGGGAGTCTTGCCGTTCCTCTTGCTTTCGTCGTCGCGACGTTCCGGTTGGCGGCTGGCGGGTTTTCTGGTGGCGTTTGTATTTATCGCAGGCCGCCTGAAGCTGGTCTTGGCCGGACAACCCCCGTTGGACATGCCGGCTCTGGTTTCCGCATTCCAGAGCGATCGGCTTGTCTTCGCTTATCAGGCGACGGCAATGGAATTACGCGTGGCATTGCTACTCGTGGCGTTAGGGGTGGCGATTTATGTTGTTGGCGGATGGATAAACTTGACTATAACGACTCTGCTGAAGGCAAAAACACAAATAGGAGGCAACTAATAGTGAAAAAAAAATCGAATATTTCGCGTCGGAATTTTCTGGCTAACGGCGCTATGTTGGGCGCTGCCGCATTTATAGCTCCGGTAACTGCGCTCGCCGGCGAACGCCGGTCAAGCGGCCGGATTCTGGTCAGTCCCAGGGCGGACGAAGCTTATTCCCCCACTGCGGAGAACACGCTGTACACGTCCTGCCTGCAATGCAACACGGGTTGCGGCATCAAGTGCAAGCTCCAGGACGGCGTGATCACCAAGATTGACGGAAATCCCTACACTCCTTTGACCCTAGTGCCGCATCTGCCATATGCGACCGCATTTGACGATGCGCTGGCGGTGGATGGCGCCATCTGTCCGAAGGGGCACGCCGGGTTGCAAACAGCCTACGACCCGTACCGTCTGCGCAAGGTGCTGAAGCGCGCGGGAAAACGCGGCGATAACAAGTGGGTTACGATTCCGTTTGAGAAAGCCATTGAGGAAATATGCGAGGGCGGACTTCTGTTCTCCGGCGTACCCGGCGAAGGCGCCAGACAGGTGGAAGGCCTCCGGAAACTGTTGACTCTCAGCGACCCGGCCGTCTCCAAAGCGATGGAAGCGGACGTAAAGGCGATATGGGACGAAAAGGACAAGGTGAAGAAGCAGGCTCTCGTGGAGGCGTTCAAGACCAAACACGCCGCCCATCTGGATAAACTGATTGACGCGGAACATCCGGACCTCGGCCCGAAAAACAACCAGATCGTGGTTTCCTGGGGTCGGCTGAAAGATGGACGCGGCGATCTCTACAAACGTTTCGCCGCCGCGCTGGGAACTACGAACGCGCACGGCCACACCACTGTTTGTCAGGGGTCGCTCTACTTTACCTGCAAGGCGATCAGCGAGCAGTACGAGGGCGGGAAGTTTACCGACGGAAAGAAATTCTACTGGCAGGCCGACATCGAGAATTCAAAGTTCATCCTGTTTGTTGGCGCAAATCTTTTCGAGGCGAACTACGGTCCTCCCAACCGCGCGGCGCGCCTTACGGGCAACTTGGCCTCCGGGGCAGCCCGGATCGCTGTAGCCGATCCGCGCTTCAGCAAATTGGCCGCCAAGTCTTGGAAATGGCTGCCGATTAAGCCCGGCATGGATGCGGCCCTTGCCATGGGAATGACCCGCTGGATCATTGAGCAGAAACGTTTTGATGCGAAGTTTCTGGCGTGCGCCAACAAGGCAGCCGCCAAAGCCGTCGGGGAAAGCAACTGGTGCAACGCCACTTGGCTGGTGGCGATCAAGGACGGCAAGGCTGAGAAACTGGTGAAGGCCGCCGACGTGAAAACCGGCGAAGTACCGCTCAGGGCCGCCGAAAAGCGCAAGAACAAGGACGGCAAAGAGTACGAAGAAAAGTTCCTCGTTGTCATGGTGAACGGCCAGCCCGCAGCGGTGGATCCCAACGACGAGAAGGACGCTGTCGTTGCAGACCTCCTTGTGGACGCCAAGCTCCCGGACGGTGTCGCGGTCAAATCGGGACTGCAACTCCTCTTTGAATCGGCGTGTGAACACACGACGGCGGAGTGGGCGGCCATGTCCGGTATAAGCGAGCAGGACATGATTGACGTGGCCCGCGAACTGACCAGCCACGGCAAGCGGGCTGCGGTTGATATCCATCGCGGTCCGGCCCAGCACACGAATGGTTTCTACAACGTGCTGGCGTGGATGAGCATAAACATGCTGCTCGGCAACTTCGATGCCAAGGGCGGCATGATCACGGGTAGCACGTGGGATACAAAGGGGAAGGGCAAACTCTTCGATCTTGGCGCACATCCGGGCAAGATCAAGACGTTCGGCATTAGTTCCATACGTCACGGTGTGGACTACGAGAAGACCACGCTGTTCGCAGATTACCCCGCGAAGCGCAACTGGTACCCGCTGTCAAGCGATGTCTACGAAGAGATCATCCCGTCCATAGGCGATGCATACCCGTACCCGGTGAAGGCGCTATTCCTATACATGGGGTCGCCTGCGTATGCGCTGCCTGCGGGGCATACGAACATCGAGATTCTCCTCGACACGGCCAAGCTGCCGCTATTCATTGCGAACGACATTGTAGTTGGTACAACATCAGTGTACGCGGACTATATATTCCCGGACACTTCGTTCCTCGAACGCTGGGAGTTCCAGGGAAGTCATCCGAACATAGCCAACAAGATACAGCCGGTACGTCAGCCGGTCATGGCGCCGATTACCGAGGAATGCTCTGTCTACGGGCAGGCGATGCCCATGAGCCTCGAAGCGATGCTTTTCGGCATTGCCGAGCGTCTACAACTGCCTGGCTTCGGCGCGGATGGGCTTGGTTCCGGCCTGCCGCTCAAGCATCCGGACGACTTTTTCCTGCGGGCCGTCGCGAATCTCGCATTTGGCGAAAAGCCCGACAAAACGCAGAACGTGCCGGATGCCGATGCGCGGGAACAGGCGCTCTTCTTGGCATCCCGTCGCCATCTGCCGGCGAGCGTGTTCGACGCCGCCCGCTGGAAGGGCATTGTGGGGGATGCCATGTGGCCTAAAGTCGTCTATGTTCTGAATCGCGGCGGACGCTTTGAGGATTATGCGCTGGGATTCAAGGGGGACCGTGTCGGGCACCCCTACGGGAAACTGCTCAACCTGTTCCAGGAGAAGACGGCAGCGGTTATTCACGCCGGAACGGGCAAGCACCACAAGGGCTACGCATGCTTTATTCCCATACAGGATTTCGGAGGAAAGGAGCCAACCGAACTGCGCAAGGGGTACGAACTGGCGCTCATCACACATCGCGTGGTCTCACAGACCAAGAGCCGCACAATCGCCAATCCATGGTTGAGCGCGCTTCTGCCGGAGAACGGCATCCTGGTAAATCCGAGCGATGCCGCCAAGCTGGGGCTGGGGAACGGACAGGATGTCAAGGTCGTCAGCGCCACCAATCCTTCAGGGGAGTGGCCGCTCGGGGATGGCAAGCGCCGTCCGATGGTCGGAAAGGTCGTGCTGACCCAGACCATGCGTCCTGGCGTGATCAGCTTTGCGCTGGGATTCGGCCACTGGGCCACCGGCGCGGCGGACATCACGATTGACGGTCATATAATCAAGGGCGATCCGAGCCGCGCGCGCGGCATTCATGCGAATGCTGCCATGTGGATTGATCCCGTCCTCAAAAACACATGCATGCTGGATCCGGTGGGCGGCAGTGTTTCGTTTTATGACACCAGCGTGAATCTTGTGAAGGTATGATCCTAAATTCAGCGGCCGAAAAGCCGATTTATTCAGCGATGGACCCCGAGCGCTTACGCCTCGGTGTTTTATCAAAGTAAAACTTAATCGGTGTCGGAATCGGTATCGGATGCTAAGCCAATTGAGAAGTTCGGGATATCTAAAGTGCGGAAAAAATCTGTCCGATCTGTCCGATCCGACTAATTGAATCGAAAATCGGCAATCGGAAATTGGAAATCTGAAAGCGACGCCGATAGCGATAGCGACCCTGAAAAAAAATATTTTAAATAATTTCAAAGGAGTTCTTGAAAAGTTTTCTTTCGGTGGTTTCTTATTGCGCTGTAAGAGGCAAAAGCAATGGAAACGTGTCTGGTAAAGACAGGTTAGATTGGGAGTATAAGCCTAAGTTTTGCGGTTCAGTCAGCCGAATTTAAACTAAGTTTTTGACAATAAACGATTTACTGAATTTATACAAGAGCCAGTTGCAAAAGTCAAAACCAGCGCCGATGAAGGAGATTGTGAAATTCAGACGAGCCACAAAACCGGAGGCATACCCAAAGCGGTATGTCGAGG
>JAGVIF010000059.1 GCA_020056205.1 Lentisphaeria bacterium
CCAAATCATAAAGTTGGAGTTCACAACTTCAGTTGTGTGATTTGTTGGAGTTCACAGCCCCGAGGCCCCGCGGCTCGGGATCTTCGACTTTAGCGTGGGATTTGAGGAAGTGTCAAAGTGTCAGAGTTTTTAGAATCAAAAATTGGAAATAAAAAGGATAAATTAGAAAGTGGGAAGTAGAAAAGTTTTCTA
Organism: Lentisphaeria bacterium; assembly: GCA_020056205.1. Taxonomy (GTDB): domain Bacteria; phylum Verrucomicrobiota; class Lentisphaeria; order Victivallales; family GWF2-50-93; genus JAGVIF01. Next base: position 193 of record JAGVIF010000059.1, read on the forward strand.
AATTATTTTCGTGTTTTTTCGTGTAATTCGCGGCTAAAAAAGGTTTTAGCAGAATGCCGGGTCAACCGGTAAAATGTTGTCGGATAAAATTATGAAAATAGCGCGGGTGATGGTAAATCTTTCCCTTGACAGGGTTTTTGATTATCTTATTCCTGATCGGTTTGAATCTGCGGTTGCGCCTGGCGTCAAGGTTGAAATTCCCTTTGGCAAAAGCAAAAGGATGGGTTTTGTTGTGGCGGTAACCGAGGGCAGTTCATATCCTTTGGACAAGCTTAAAAGCATAAGCGAGATTTACGGGGAGCATCCTAAAATCTCGGAGAAGCTCCTTAAGCTCGGCGAATGGATGGCCGACTACTATTGCTGCGCTCGCGAACAAACGGTGAAAGCCCTCCTGCCAGCGCCGGTAAGAACGGGAAAAATCAAAGGGAAAAAACTGAAGCGTTATTATATATCATCTCCTCAGGAGGCGCAGCAATTCGTCTTCGCATCCGGCAAAAAGAAAAAGAAACAAGCTGAAATATTGAAAAGAATTCTGTCTGAGCCGGGAATTTCTGAACGTACCCTTTCGGCGGAATTCAAAAACCCAAAGCAATTGCTTAAAAAAATGTCGGAATCGGGACTGCTCAGGGAAGAGACCTTTGACTGCTACCGGAATCCTTTCGAAGGAGTGATGCTGATAAAAAACGCCCCCCCCGAACTTAGCGGCGAACAGAACGATGCCGTTTTAAAAATCATCGGACAAAATGAGATTAACCCTGACAAACCGGGGACTGTCCTTTTGCATGGCGTTACAGGCAGCGGAAAGACCGAAATATATCTGCGCGTAATTGAAAAAATGATTGAAAAGGGGCGCGATTCCATAGTGCTTGTTCCTGAAATTGCGCTTACCCCGCAGACCGTCGAACGATTTCGCGGACGATTTGGAGATAATGTGAGCGTCCTTCACAGCGCCTTGAGCGACGGGGAAAGATATGATGAATGGATGAAGATACACAGGGGAAAAGTCCGCATAGCAGTGGGAGCCAGATCAGCTCTTTTCGCGCCGTTTCACAATCTCGGGCTGATAGTAGTTGACGAAGAACATGAGACTTCCTATAAGCAGGGGGAAAGCCCGCGTTACAACGCAAGAGATGTGGCGGTGATGCGCGGTTTTTTTGAGAATGCCCTTGTGATTCTCGGGTCCGCAACTCCATCGCTTGAATCTTATAGCAACGTCAAAAATGGAAAATACTCTCTTTGCGAACTCAAAAACAGAGTTGACAACAGGCTTATGCCCTCTGTTGATATTATTGACATGCGAAACGAGCCAAGCAAGGAAGGCGGACGGCTTTTTTCCGGCGCCTTAGTGGAGGAGATAAGAAAGAGGCTCGATCTCGGCGAACAAACAATGATTTTCCTTAACAGAAAAGGCTACGCCACACAGATGACATGCTTCAACTGCGGCTGGACGGCTGAATGCCCGGATTGCGCAATATCCTACACCTATCACAAAAAGAGGCAGAGTTTGTCCTGCCATCTTTGCGGGGCATTAGTTCAGGCTCCCATTGCCTGTCCGCAATGCGGAAATAGGCAGATTCGTTACTCCGGCGCCGGAACGGAAAAGATCGAAGGTTTGTGCAAATCGTTGTTTAGAGGAGCCGGAATAGCCAGAATGGACGCCGAAACTATGAGTGGACGCTTAAGCTATGAAAAGGTTCTCGGCGATTTCAGGACCGGCAGGATTGATATTCTCGTCGGGACACAAATGATAGCCAAAGGCCTTGATTTTCCAAATGTGACTCTGGTCGGAATAATATGCGCCGATTTGAGCCTGAGAATACCTGATTTCAGAGCCGAAGAGAGGACTTTTCAACTTATCACCCAGGTTGCCGGAAGGGCAGGCAGAGGGGATCGCCCGGGAGAAGTGATTGTGCAAACATATTCGCCGTCAAACGTCGCAATACAGTTCGCAAAGCTCCACGACTATCCCAGCTTTTACAATTATGAAATAAGCCTGAGGGAACAATTCCAATATCCGCCTTCCTGCCATTTACTTATAATTCATCTGAAGGGAAAAGACGAATCGGCGGTGGTCGGCGCCGCAGATTCAATTCTTGATGAACTGAAACTTTTTATAAATAAAGAGACCATCGTCAGCGGCCCGGCTCCGTCTCCAAACCCTAAAATAAAAGGTATGTTTCGATATATGATAATGCTGCGCGGAAAACGTCTCGCCGAATTGAAACGAAAGTTGAGGCAAATCATCTACGGAAGCGGCAAGAGGAAAGATGTCGAAATCTACACCGATATTGACGCAATAAACATAATGTAGAGTCTGCTGAAAAAAGATTTTTGCGAAAATCGCAAAATCTTTTTGACTCTTTTTCTTTTAATGTCAGGGTAAACCTCAAAAGAGAGTTTTTGCCGCCTTGAAAAACAAAAGGAAGAATTATAAATGTGTTTGTTTTTTGGCTCATTCGGACTATATTCCGCAGCTTGCTGTTCCCGTGATAAGGGCGCGTAGCTCAGCTGGTTAGAGCGCCACGTTGACATCGTGGAGGTCGTTGGTTCGAGTCCAATCGCGCCCACCATTTGTAAGTATTCACCGAACCCTGCCTGCCTGCCCCGCTGGGGCGGTAGGCAGGTGTCCGCCTGAAACTGCGAGCGTCCTCGCTCAGGCAGGCGCGCAGACAGGGCCTTTCGATGAATATTTACCGCGCTTGTTTCGGCGCGGTTTGCGCAAGTATTCTGGCGGATGTCTTTTTGAGTCCGATGGCGTTGATAGTTTCCGGAATTCCGGCGCCGCTTTTTGTCCCTGTTACGGCCAATCTTAGCGCCTGGCTGAGTTGTCCTTTTTTGACATTGAATTTTTCTTCGGAATGTTTTATCAGTTCTTCTATTGCCAATTCATCGGGGGCTTGTTTTTCCTCTAATTTTGACGCTAGGAAGCGCATGGCGTCCATTACCCCGTCTTTTGAGGCGGTCTTTTCAAATTCTTTGGAATCAATATCGTATGAGTCGGAAAAAAAGTAGTTCCATCCTCTGACTTGAGCAAAGGTTTTTGTCCTTGACTGCATAAGATTTGCGATTTTCGCAAAATGCTCTTTTTCTGAAATCCATTCGGGATTTGCGAATTTCGCGGAAGTTTCGGCGAATTCGCGGCGCGTCATTTCCGAGATGAAGAGGCCGTTCATATTTAATAACTTTTGAATGTCGAACTTGGCCGGTGAACTTTTAACGCGGTCTAGGGAAAAAGCTGAGATTATGTCGTTTCTAGTCATTTTCTCTCTGTCGTCGCCGGGCGACCAACCGAGCAGGACAAGATAGTTGAAAAGGGCTTCGGGCAGGAATCCTTTTTCGCGAAAATCGCCGATATATGCGTCGCCGTCGCGTTTGCTGTAAGGCTTTCCGTTTTGGTTGACTATCATAGGCAGGTGCGCATAGTCCGGATGAATAAAACTGAGCGCGTTGAAAAGAAAGAGATGGCGGAATGTATTTTCAACGTGGTCGTCTCCTCTGATTATGAAGTTGACGTTTTGGAAAATGTCATCGCACACGTTCGCAAGGTGAAAGACAGGGGTCCCATCGCTTCTGACAATTACAAAATCCTTGATGCTGTCGAGAGGTTTTGACAATTCTCCTTTGACTTTGTCTGTGAAGAAAACTTCGCGTCTTTCAAACGACATTTTTGAAGCGTTTGAAAATTTGAATACCTTTCCGGAAGAGATTTCGGTGATTTGAGAATCAAGGTCGAATATGGGATTTTCGGCGTCGTCAAAGAGTTTCATCTTGTGGAAACCGGCGAGAGAGGCGCTTTTTTCTATGGGTTTTTCATTTTCTTCGTATGTGAAATTTGCGCCTGTCGCGGAAATGATGATTTCTTTTCCTTTGAGCAGTTTTATTTCCCTGTCGCCTTTTTTTCTTACGAAAGGAATATTGCCGCAATGATACGGGATTATGAAAATGACAGGGCCGTGTTCAGCGTTTTCCGACGGAAGTCTGACGGCTTTTTTTTCAGAAAGGAGTATTTCCGCCGACTTCTTATGTTCTTCTAATCGCGTGGATTGAAAAAGAATTTCTTCATCCCAGTTGAGTTCGAGCCACTTCATTGAATCTATCAGAGTTGTTACAGCCTCCGCAGTGGAGCGTTCTCTGTCGGTGTCCTCTATTCTAAGGAGAAATTTTCCGCCGCAATGTCTGGCGCACAGCCAGTTGAATATAGCCGCTCTTATATTTCCGATATGGACATGCCCGGTGGGCGAGGGGGCGAATCGAACTCTTGTTTCGTAAATATTCAATCAAGGATTCCGCAGATTTTCATGGTTTTGATGAGGACATCTCTGTGTTTGTCTGACATTTGGCATATAGGAAGCCTGTATTCTTCCTCCGTCATTTTTTTGACAGCCATAGCGGCTTTTATAGGGATTGGATTTGTTTCAAGAAAGATATCTCTGAAAAATGGATAATACTTTTTGTGTATGCGCAAAGCCTCCGCGAAATTTCCGCGGAGGGCGGCGTCCGTCATGGACTTGACTTGAGAAGGAATCACATTTGAGGCGACGCTTACCACGCCTTTCGCTCCGACTGAAATCATTGGCAAAGCGAGAGAATCGTCTCCGCTTAGGACAGTAATGCCGCATACATCGAGTATGGCGCTAACGCGCTCCACGCTGCCTCCGGCCTCTTTTACGGCGACAATATTTTTATTTTTTGAAAGTTTCTCGATAGTTTCCACGGATATTGAAATTGAGGAGCGTCCGGGTATGTTGTAAAGGACCACGGGTAAGCCCACTTCGTCGGCAATTTCTGAAAAGTGCCGAAACAGCCCTTCCTGAGTCGGTTTGTTGTAATACGGAGTAACCTGCAATGTGGCGTCGGCTCCGGCCCTTTTTGCCGCAAGGGTAAGATGAACGGCTTCGGCGGTGGAATTTGCTCCCGTCCCGGCTATTACGAGACAACGCCCCTTCGCGGCGGACACAACGGTCTCAATGACGCCGATATGTTCTTCCACCGAAAGTGTCGGAGATTCGCCGGTGGTTCCAACAGGCACTATTCCGTCAATTCCGGCCGCGATTTGAAATTCAACGAGGCGTTTGAGGCATTGTGTGTCAACGTCGCCGTTTTTAAAAGGCGTTATTACTGCCGTGAAAGCTCCTTCAATTTTCATTTTCAGTCCTTTTTTTGCCTTGTTAGATGTTGATGGATCCGGAGAAAACTTTTTTTGCCGGACCGTAAAGATGCATTTTTTTGATCTTCGTTAAAGTATCTCCTTTATCTTTGAAATCAACCGTTAAAATTTCCTTGGATTTAGTTTCAAGGCGGAGCGGGGCTCTGATATTCTTGAAGATTGCGAGGCATATTGCGGCGGCGCATGCGCCGCTGCCACAGGCTTCGGTTTCGTTCTCGACCCCTCTCTCGTAGGTTCTTATTTTGACTATTTCTCTTTCTATTTGCACGAAATTCACATTTGTTCCTTCGGGGGCGAACAAAGGGTGAAATCTTATTTTTTTTCCGAGTTTATTGACATCCGTTTTTTCTATATTTTTGACCGGAATAATCAGATGCGGAACGCCGGTGGAACAGAAGAAAGATTTAATGCCGAGCACGGAAATTTTCTCCGGCATTTTTAAAATAGGAACATCTATTTTTATCGCGCCGTCTTTTTGGATTTCAGCGGACAAAAGCCCTGAGTTTGTTTTGAAAAAGAGTTTGTCCGCCCCTGTCAAATTATGACAAAAAAGGCCTGCGCAACGAAGCCCGTTTCCGCAAAAAGCGGCTTTTCCTC
>JAGVIF010000039.1 GCA_020056205.1 Lentisphaeria bacterium
GCCAGCCCTGAGCTTGTCGAAGGGTGGCTAAAAAAGGTTTTTGAAATCGGAAATAATTAGCGTATTCCGTTGTTAAAAATCTAAAATTCTCTCCTGAAACTGAACCACAAAGGCATCCCGATGTCTATTGGGAATCGGGATAAACTCCGACACAAAGTTTTTTTTAAGTTTTTCACTTTCTAATTTCTAAATTTTACTTCCTATTTTTTCCCCTTTTGTCCCTTTTGTCCTTGTATTTTTCAGTTTCATTTCGATAAAACCCCGAGGCGCAAGCGCTCGGGGTGGGCCGCTGATTCCTGACTCCCGTTAATAACCACGAATACACGCGGATTAACGCTAATATTTTCCTCTGATTCGCGTTCATTGGCGTCCATTGGCGGTTCATCTCTTTGCGGTTTCCCCTTTGAAACTGTCGCTTTTTTTGGGGGTCGGGGTCGGTATCCGCCTTCGCTGAGGGGCTTCCGCCTTCGCCGAGGCTACGGCGCGACCAGTCTCCGCCCTTCGGCAAGCTCAGGGCTGCGACTCGGCACGCAAGACGGCGGGACAGGTCGCTATCGGTATCGCTTTATTCCATTTTCCATTGGCAATAGTTTACTGAATACGCGCCTACGTTCATTCATCCGAGACCCTGAGATTCTTTAAATTCAGTCGTTTATGAAAGGCTTCGGAATCTCCTATCCCTATCACCACAAGCTCGGCGTCCTTCAGCCACTCATCTTCGATCTTCTCAAAGTAAAGGCTGAAATTTCGTTTATAAAACGGCCTGTCAGGAAGCCCGGTTCCCCAAGTATACGCCTTCTCCAGTATTGTCTCCCTTTTCACAGGATTGTGGAGAATGAAGACGTTTTTGTCAATATCTACAATGCCCACGAGTAAATCTACCACGTAGGAGATATCAAACAAACTAATCAAATTGTCCCAATTTGCTCCATAAGGTTTGAACACGGTGTTTAAATCCGTTATCTCAGCGGAAATATTTAGGGACCCATTTTTTCTCTCGACGTTTTTTATTCGAAAAGTTCTCGATGCCATTTTGAAGGACGCTCCGCATGCAGGACATTCCGCTCCACTCCCCGCCATATTGTCCTCCACCTCCAGCCTCTGCCCGCACCCCGGACATCCGAATTTGAAAGACATTTCCAGCCTCCTTTTTTTTGCCCCCAAAAATCCCGATTTTTCTTTGGTAATTGACTTGCATCTGCCATTATTACTACATATTGTGTCATCGTTTTTGTAAATTATTTTCAAAAAACACAAAAAACGGAGGCGGGAGATGAAAAGATTATCTGGGACGGGAAGAATTCTCAAGGGACTGGCTCTGCTCGTTGCCCTTGGCGGCTCGTTGTGCGTCAATGCCGGCTCGGCGGGGTCTGTGAAATTTGTTGGAGGGGATGATGCCTTCGAAGTCAATACTGCCGGTGAGGTAGAGGTGACCGATGGAACCGGTGGCTACACGGTCGGGACTGGGATCGGCGTTGGGAGAGTGGCTGCGAGTTTTTCCTCGCCCGGGACTCATCCAGTTAGTTTTTCCAGAATCCCGTCGCTATCCCCTCTTGATTCCGGAGTGGCTGTTACATACCAGCCCCCGTCGGGAGCTACAGGAGAGGAAGAAATTACTGCAACGGCCCTCTGCACTGTCGTTCTTCTTCGAATAATTGATTTCGGCGGTTATGCATACCGGGACAGAACTACAGGGACATACCACGCTGCTGTAAGAACCATTGGCGTTGCAATGCCAGCGGGGCTGGGAAGTGTGTCGCTTTATTCATTCAGCAGTAGCCCCCCATGGACACCCTTTTATCATCTAAGTTCTCCTTCTCCTATTCTGTTCAATAAAGTGCATAAATATAGGTCGACGGTGCGTCCAGCTTCGGGAGATTTAGATTTTGAGGCTACCGTGCTTTATGCGCGGATCAGAAAACGCTCAAGAACAACATTGATAAAATTATATCTTTAACGATTACACATCATGGCTTATTCTTTAAAAATACTCTATCTTCTATTCTTTTTTGTTTTTTCATTGTCTGCCGGAAATTTTGATTTTCTACGGGATGAAGCATTGAATTTAAGGCGGAAAGAAGAGAAGTTGGCTAGGCTCAAAGTGAAGCCATCCGCGCAAGATGTTGCCGACATCTTTCGATTTGGAGAAACCTGCGACCCTGCCCTGGTAATTCCCATCTATGCCTTTCTCAGGAGGAACAAGAGCGACGAAGATACGCCGTTCAAATTTGTGCTGATGAGGCTGAAAGATACTGAAGAATCCGATCAGAACATGGCGTTTTATCTTTCGTCGGTTAGCGTCGAAATTGATATTCCCGAATGGGAGATTGAGAAGGATTTGATTGCCACCGGCGGAAAGAATTTAGCAACACTGCTGGGGAATATTGGACGAACAATCGAAAATAATCCTCAGGATTTTATACGCAGGGAAGCCTTGAGAATCTTGGAAATGATAAGACATTCAAATGCATACAATTTGAAAAATATTCTTGCATCTGACGCATGGGACTCAGTTGTGGGATTTGACGAAGAGATACCAATGCGCTTCTTCGAAATGGGGTTGCAAAAGCTAAGTCCCGGCGATCCCGCTGAATCGCGAAATGGAATCATCATGCTCAACTATGCCGTTGATAAAGGCTTTGAGCCGCCAGATGATTATGTTAATCGTCTACAGAAGGCAAAGGACGCCGAAAAACGGGAGGAAATACTTGCGGAAATAAACGTGATACACAAGAAGTTTCTCAGAAAGAATGAAGTGAGACTGACAATGTCCGTCAAAGATATGCTTAGAGACGATATAAGCGTTGCCGACAAGAAAGTGATACTCGACGCTTCAACATATAAAAAATACGGCGATCACACCTTTGAGAAAGCCGATCCTGAAACCATTGAAACACTGATAAGGATATTGTTGGACAAAAATCAGAATCATGAGATAAGGAGGTTCACAGCGAGCAATTTTGCCAACGAAATTGGCATTAACAACGAGAAAAGTGAAAAAAACCAAAAGCTTCACGACTTGTATTTTTCCGTTTTGCCGAAATTGTCAAGCGAACCCCAAATATTTGAGATAATGATGGCCGTCTTTCCTGACAGCTTTCCACAGGATAGGCATGACATATCAGATTTCTTTAGGAATCTGATTGAAGGCAAAGACAGTCCTCCGCTGTCTAGGGCAATCATGGTGTCCCGTCTTTCCGCCACGACAAACGGTCCGTTCAATAGAGAAATCTTAATGCAACAATACCGCAATTTCATTGATGAAAGAGCCAAAATGCAGGGGCAGGATAAGGATAAAATGAGCGTCATTCTAATTAGGGCGTTGATGAGGCTGACAAATAAGAAAATCCCGCCTGAAATGATTTTTGATCACACTTGCAAGAAAGCTCTCGAAGGTGATGACAAGTCGTTCAATGAAGTCATCCGATTCCTCGTGCCTGAATTTTCCGTGCCCGCAGGCACCCAGGCGGAACCTGAGGACGTTGGGCATTGATCATGCAAATGCGGATAATCCGTTGATGCCTTCACGGATAATTAGGATTCTTCAATCGGAAGATTTTGCGATTTTCGCAAAAACGGAATCTTGAAGGACGCTCCGCAGGCAGGACATTCCGCCTCCTTCCCGGCCATAGCGTCCTCCACCTCCAGCCTCTGCCCCATAGCTATCAGGTTAGGGATATTTAAACTGAATATCCAACCTGTCTGCGTGTACGCACAGGCAGATAACGAACACGGAATATCCAATGTCCAAGTTTATAGAGTATATTTCTGTCCTTCGTCGGTTGGAGATTGGGTGTTGGATATTGAGTGTTCAAATTTTGAAATTCCCTACAATTTACTTTCTTATTACCGTCATACTGTTAAACCGTCATACCGTCATGCCGTCCTACTGTTTCACGGTTTCATTTTTCATGATTTTTCTCCACTTTTAATTTAATTTAATCATACAGGAAATTGTATTTTAACCACCGATAAACACCGATTAACACAGATATTTTTTGGTTTCACTTTTCACACCCGTCCCATAGCGGACGGGGAGGCTGAAGCGTTTTAGACTGTAGGCTAATAGGGGACGACACAAGAATTCAGCGGTTTACCGGCGTGGCGCCGGTTTTATCAAAAAAAAACTAAATTATAAAATCAGTGTTCATCGGTGTTCATCGGTGGTTAAATTTCAAAGGAGTGTCTGTCTGCAATTTTCGCAGTTTTATCGGGGTGAAACTGGAAGATAAAGGACATAAGGGACGAAAAGGACA
>JAGVIF010000333.1 GCA_020056205.1 Lentisphaeria bacterium
AATAGCGATAACCGACCCCGAAAAAGGCGGCAGTTTCAAAAAAGTAGTTTGCGATCTCCGAGCGCAAAAAACAAGACGATTTGCTCTTTGCGCCAAGGAGAGACGGTGCCAGTATAAGCTAATGCTTTATTACGAATGAGTTGAACTTATATTATTGCGGTCTTGGAATTCTTTTTTTTGCTGGTGTTTTGAATTGAATGACTTTGCAATCTTCTCTTTCAGGGGCTATCGTATGAATCAAGTGAATATTTACAACTGGAGGGAGATGAGCGTTGCTTCGTCTGAAAAAAACATTGATTTTTTCTTTTAGAAACAAAACCTTTGAATGTTCAAGGACGCGCATCGTCGGCATATTGAATGTAACACCGGACTCTTTCAGCGACGGCAGCCGTTATTTGTCAACTGATTCGGCAGTCGAAAGAGCGCTAAAAATGCTCGATGAAGGCGCGGATATAATTGACATAGGCGGAGAATCAAGCCGTCCGGGAGCAAGTCCGGTTCCGGAAGAAGAGGAGAAAAAAAGAATCCTTCCCGTCATAAATGAACTGAAACGCATCCGTCCGGACTGCGTTATAAGCGCTGACACCACAAAGGATTCCGTCGCGGAAGCAGTCCTTGAAGCAGGAGCCGACATCATTAACGACATAAGCGGTTTGCGAAATTCGCAGAACCTGGCGCGCATCGCCGCGAAATACGGGGCGGGCATTATACTGATGCATATGAGGGGCAGTCCGGCGACAATGTCCCAAAAGACATCCTATCAGAATCTGTTCGATGATTTGATTTCGGAACTGCGCGAATCAATGGATAAAGCCGTTTCAAATGGAATTCCTCCGGATAATATCGTTATAGATCCGGGAATAGGATTTGCCAAAAACGCGGATCAATGTCTGGAAATATTAAAAAACGCGGATAGATTTCACGAGTTGGGAAGGCCTGTTATGATTGGGCATTCGAAAAAATCTTTTCTCGGCCGCGAGACAGGCGGGTCGTCTCCGGAAAAGAGGCTACCGGCAACGGTCGCCGGAAGTTTCTGGCTCGCCCTAAAAAAAATAGAGTTTATAAGAGTTCATGACGCGGCGGAAAATATCCAAGCCGTTAAACTCGCCGAAAAAATAGGGGCATTGAGAAAATCCTGATTCCGTGTAAATATTCACCGAAAGGACAGGGTTCGGTGAATATTTACTTGCCATCAATATGTTATAAATAATTTATGTCGAATCCGTCACGGATTCAGGAAAATGATTCAAATGCTTGCCGCGAATTTCGCCGTTGTCTGGCCGTATCTCAACATGGCGCTCCAGGTCGCGATACTTTTTATCGTGATATACTGGGGGCTTTTTTATCTGAGGGGAACGAGGGCGGCGAATGTCCTCGCTGGCATAGTAATAGCGCTCCTTGTCTTAACGCTTGTGACGGATGTTCTCAAATTTGCTGTGCTCTCGGAATTGCTCGACGGTCTCTGGACAGTCTTTCCGATAGCCATAGTGGTGATGTTCCATCCTGAACTCAGAAGGGCTTTCGCACAGATAGGAAGCAGTAATCCGTTCTCCAGAAAACAGCGCAGAGAGGAGACAATATCCGAAGTTGTCACGGCAGTTTCAAATATGTCATCGTCGAGGACAGGCGCTCTCATAGTTTTTCAGAGGCAGATAGGAATGAGGGCTATAATTTCAAGCGGCATAAGGCTTGACTCGCGGGTGAACCACAAATTGCTTGAGACAATCTTCAGCAAAAACACCGCCCTCCACGATGGCGGAGTAACGATAGAAAACGACAAAATAATAGCGGCGCATTGCATTTATCCGCTCTCGCAAAATTATGAAATAGCCCCCTCTCTCGGCACGAGGCACCGCGCCGCGCTCGGAATAAGCGAGGAAACAGACGCCGTCGCAGTGGTCGTTTCCGAGGAGAAAGGCGCCATAAGCATAGCCTGCAGAGGCAACATCATTCAAAATATAAGCGCGGAGAAACTCTCAAGATTTTTAAAGGCTCTCCTCGCTCCGGAGCAACAAAGCGCCATAAACGATATTTTTAGAAGAATTGATGAGGAAACTCAAACGCAAAATGCAGGTTCAAATGTTTAGCTTAAGAGTTTCTGCCGGATCGAGGTTAAAATAATGATAAAATTCGTGCTTAGTTTTATAAAAGAGGATTTTTTCAGAAAGCTTATAGCCCTCGCTTTCGCTCTGCTCGTCTGGTGGAAAATATCCCTTCAAATCGGAGTGGAGGAAACAATAAGAAATATTCCGGTCAGAATAATTGACAATCCCAACCTCATATCAATGGAGGAAAGCGTAAAACACGTTGATATAACAGTAAAAACTGCATCGCAAAGAAGCCGTAAACTTCTTTCCGCCTCCGACTTCGCGATAGAAATCCGCCTTCCGGGAAAAAAATCGGGGACACGTCAGGCGCTCGAATACAAAATAGCGAGAGACGCCGACATCGCAAAACCATTCGGCGTTAAGATAGTGAACTTTAATCCTGACAAGATAATCGTCCCCGTTGACAGGCGGACACAAAAAGAAATCCCGGTGGCGGCGAGATTTACAGGAAATCTTTCAGAGGATTTCGCGTGTGGAGAGGTCAGGCTTAATCCGTCAAAAATTGTGGCGGACGGCCCTGAAACCGTTCTTGCCGCGATGACGCGGGTTCAAACCGACCCTATAGCGCTTGATTCAGCTATTAACGGAGATTTCGAATCCTACGCGCGCGTGTCGCAAAACACGCCAAAGGTAACGTTCACTCCCGAAAAGATAACGGCTCATGTGGAAATATATAAAAAATATGACAAAAGAACCTTCAGCGCGCTGCCGATATCCGTCATGTCAAATCCGGGCTCGTCATTTAATATCAAGAACATTATGCCCACCAACGTTGATGTGACCGTATCAGGACAAAAAAGCGTTATAGAAGCCATGAACGGAACCGAATTACAGCCTTTCATAAGACGGAATGATATTAAAGTCGGACAAAATGAGAGCGCGGTAGAATGTTATATCGGCATACCCGGCGTCAAACTTGTTTCAATAGAGCCGGAAAAAGCGGCATTTTCTTCGGCGGGGGAAAAGTGAACTTCCGCGCTGCAGGCGTAAATATTCACCGAAAGGCCCTGTCTGCGCGCCTGCCTGAGCGAGAACGCTCGCAGTCAGGCGGACACCTGCCTACCGCCCCAGCGGGGCAGGCAGGCGCACAGGCAGGCGGGGTTCGGTGAATATTTACTCAGAATGAGACAATTTTATCTGATTCTTTCACGATGTCGTAGAGGTCTTTCATCGTTGAAAGGGGACAGAGCTCTGTTCCTTCCGAATGGCGTAGTTTCAAACAAGTCCCGCAGGCAAGTATTTGGCCGCCATTGTTCAGGAAAGCCTGCATTTATTATCTCCTTTTTGGGCTACGATTCCATAGTGATACGGAGGCAGGCTGATATGCCTCTTTACAATGATGAACCCGGCTGATTCCGCCCATTGCGCGCATTGTTCCGGCCTAGGGCGGATATTCATGGGCGGGCCCCGCGGAGTTTTTGGGTCATAGTTCCAGTGCATAATCCCGGCCGTTCCGCCGGGGCGGAGAATTCGGAATGCCTCGGAGAGAAGCCGGGCGGGTTCTTTTGCATGGAGAATGTTGTAGAGCATAGCATAGTCAGCGGACGCGTCCGGCAATCCCGTGCCATCCGACATAAAATCACATAGATGGAGCCGGATATTTTTGAGGCGCCGCCGAAGCGCCTTCTTCCGCGTTGCGTCAATCATTTGCGGATCAATGTCGAATGAATAAACCATACCCCTGACCTTTAGCGCCGCAGGGATGGTGAACGTTCCATAACCGCATCCAAAATCAACGGCGTCCGCGACGCGCTCGTCGAGGCCAAGCAGTCCGAGTATTTGCCCGGGCTTGAAAAAAGACTGCCAGATATTTTCGGCCGGCATCCCGCTTTCACGCACTTTCATTGTTGTTTAGTCCCCCCCTTTTTGCGCACACCTATCAAGCTAAGAAAATATGAACTCATTTGAACACCCAACGTCCTATTTGGTGATTTAAAGATTTGGAGATTTGGAGATTTTTCAATCCTTCAATCTCCCAATCATCCAATCACCCAGTCACCCAATCATTGGCACTTTGACACTTCCTCAAATCCCACGCTAAAGCTGTGAACTCCAACAAAATCAGTTTTAAGTGTTAGGTTTTAAGTTTTTCGCCATAGTGACACAAGGGACGTAAGGGACGTAAGTGACACAGAGTTTTATTTATTTCCAATTTTAAAACACTGAACGGTGAACCCTGAACCTTGAACCTTGAACCTTGAACCCTGAACACTTTCTTTCCCGTTTTCTACTTTCTAAATTTTACTTTCTACTTTTTTTCACTGACTCCTGACTTCTTTTTGCTCGCGTCTTCGTTTATCCTGAACGCTGAACACAGGCAAGATGCCTGTGCTGCATTTTCGCATTCCCGAACTTCATCATTGGATATTCCGTGTTCGATATTGGATATTCAGTTTAAATATCCTTAACCTGATAGCAATGCCCTTCTGCGGCGCCCTGCCGCGGGATTCCCTGCGGCGCCGCGCGGAACCAGGCGTGCGCGGTTGCAGACAAGAGTTCAAGCATGTCGCCGCTTCCATTGTCTTCGCCCTTTTCAAAATCATCCGCTCCCATGCCCATCCGATTGGTGATGTAGGCGAAGCAGATAACCGGTTTATGCCGCGCGGCGGCGAACGAGTATAGAGCGGCGGACTCCATTTCAACTGCGCGAATCCCCTCGGAACGCGCCCTTTCCATGGCCGCCTCCGTTTCCCGAAACGGCGCGTCGGTCGTCCAGGCGGAACCCCGATGCACGGAAACAGGCAGGTCGGCGAACGCGCCTTCAAGGATGATGAGCAGGTCGGACGAGATACAGGCGTAATCTGACGGAGGGAGGTAGTGATAGCTCGTTCCCTCATCGCGCAATGCGCGCTCGATGAGCAGGAATATCGGCAACTCCTCATCCGAGTGAAGGAGTTGTCCTGCGGAGCTGATGCTGATCAGTAATTCACAGCCTGACGCGAAGAGTTCTTCCGCGAGCAACACCGCGAATGAGGCTCCCACAGCGCAGGCAATAATGCCGAAACTCATTTCTTTATGCGTAAAATCATATAGTTGCGTGTGATAGCACGGCCAGCGCTGGTTGAATACGGCGCGCTTCGTTGCTATAAGATGCCGCAACAGGTCGCCGTCAGGATCAAGAACCACGACTTTCGGAACACTCGCGGACTGAATATTCTTCTGCCGCATAGCCTCCCGCAAGAGGTTCTCCGGCAGGAACAACGACGGCTCTTCGTATTGTTTGTTCCGCAGAATGGGTGTGTCTAAGTCCCGTATTCGCATGAATAGTTCTCTCCGGTTTGGCATTTTTTACAATAGACCTGATTCTGCGGATGCCCTCACGGAATCAGGATTTTCTTAACCCCTTCAAGTCAGTTCCTTCGAAAAACCCTTGTTTCCACAGGTAGCCCGGAATATCTCCTTCCTTTACGAGACTGCGCACTTGTTCATTTTCGGAGGCTTTTTGAATTGACGTGTAACCATCAGTTTTCTTGAGCCAGAATATCTCATCAAGTTTAACGGCATTCAAAAAATCAGGCGAATGAGTTGAAACAAATACTTGTCCGCCTCTTCTGGCGTATAATCTAAATTCTTCCGCCAGTTCATTCAGCAGAGCCGGGTAAAGTTGATTTTCAGGTTCCTCCACACACAACAAAGGATGTGGGGATGGGTCGTATAAAAGAACGAGGTATGCGAACATTTTTATAGTCCCGTCTGAAACATATCTTGCAAGAAATGGGTCTTTGAAAGAGCCGTCCTGAAATTTTAACAAGACACGCCCTTCTTCAGTAGGCTTTGCCTCAACTTTTTCGATGCCGGGAACTCTTTCAGAAAGTTTCTTTAAAATTTTATCAAACAATTCCTTGTGATTTTCATACATAAACTGAGTAACAAGAGCAAGGTTTTCCCCTTCTTTCGATAATAGATTCTATTTCCATATTTTAATACCCCCTTTTTAAAGTTAATAATGGCATCATTTATAGCTTTTAACAAAACGCCCTGTCTTTGCCTTCTTTTCCCATCCCTGTATTTTGAAGAGTGGAAATATAGCCGAAACAAATTAAAATCCCAATGTCTCCCATTGAAAGACGAGCATTTGTTCCCTGTTGCCTTTTGGTCCGAGAATGGGGGAAGGAATGGCGGCGATGTGCTTCCAATTAAGTTTGGTCTCTGCGAAATTCGCAACTTTTGATACGCAATCGCGGATAAGTTCAGGGTTTTTTACCACGCCGCCTTTTTCGATTTGACGCCTTCCGGCCTCGAACTGCGGCTTGACGAGGACATATATCATTGCGTCTTTCGCAAGGAGTTTGGAGACGGCGGGCAGGATTTTTAAGACTGAGATGAATGACACGTCAATAGTTGCGACATCAATATCTTCGGGTATTTGATTTTTTGAAAGATATCTGGCGTTTGTTTTTTCAAGCGAAACAATCTCAGGCCTGCCTCTGATTTTTGAATGAAGCTGTCCGTGTCCTGAATCAACGGCGTAAATTCTTAAAGCTCCCGCCCGCAGGAGGACATCGCAGAAGCCGCCGGTTGAGGCGCCAATATCGCCGGCGATGAAGGATTTTTTTAGCGGGGGAAAGGCTTGAATAGCGGGCAGAAGTTTATACGCTCCTCTGCTCACATATTTTGCGTCGTCAATGATAGAGAAGGCAGTGTTTTCAGGATATTCATCCGACGGTTTCGCGACGACGGCGTCAGGGCCTGTCCTGACTTTTCCGGCGAATATCATTTTTTTTGCGTATTCCCGCGATTCACAGAGGCCTTTGGCAAACAGGAGGACATCGGCTCTCTCCTTTTTGGGGTTACTTTTTTTCATTTGTTGGGATCGGGCTGATTGAAAGAATCGAGGACGAATTTTCCGCAGTTTTTCCATTTCCAAAATGCGTTAAAGGATGACACTACGATGAAGAGGGAGCAAAGCAAAATGAACACATCTCCGTAGCGGGTGTAAAAGGAATTTGTATCTTTTTGATTGAGAGGGACTTCAAATACGGCATAGCCTCTTGCCTTTTTTGTGGGATCGGGGATGGCCGCGCGCGTTTTAGCGTCCTTTGAATATGAGATGGAGTCAACTACAAAGCCTAAGGGAGATATCAGAGAACTGCAACTGTTATTCCCGGCTCTTATGATGTATCTTCTATTTTCCACCGCTCTGAAAATTGAATGAACGAAGTGCTGTTCCGGTTCCGAACTTTTAGGATACCATGCGTCATTTGTGAGGACGAAAATCATATCCGCCCCTTTTTTCACGAGTTTCCTTGATATAGACGGGAAAACGCTCTCATAGCATATATTGACGCCGAATGGAATTCCATTTTCTAATTCGAAGATCGTGTAGTCCTTGCCTGGCGCAAGGTCTCTGCCCATTCCGAAATACTCCTTGAGTTTGGAAAAATGATTTCCGAAAGGAGTGTATTCTCCAAAAGGCACCAGATGCATTTTGTGATATTTTTCAACTATTTCCCCCGTCTTGTCAACGAGTATCGCGCTGTTGTGGACAGGGATTTCATCCGGCAATCTTTTTTCGAATGGGACATCGCCGAAATCTATGGCGCCAAGCAGGAATGGGATTTGGCGCTCTTTTGTTAATGTGCTTATTTTGAATCTGTATTTTATGGCTGTCGGGTGGGAGGCTCTGTACGGCACGGGAACGGCTGTTTCCGGCCAGACGACGATATCCGGTTTTGAGAGGAGCGCCAGCTCGGAGAGCTCAAGATATTTGTCCAGGGCGAATTCCGCCTCCAGGCCGCCCGCCTTTCTGGATTGGGGAATGTCTCCCTGAATCACGGCGACTCTCAGAATTCGGGATCCCTCGGCGGTTGAAGTGTTTTTTTGCATGATCATTCTGGTTCCGTAGGCCATTGAAAGCATCAGAACCGCAAGCGCGAAATAGAGCGCAAAAGGCCTGCGATATTTTCCATCTCTGAGTATATACTTCCATTTTTCAATCGTGAGGCATAGAGAGACATTCAGTAGTATGATGATTGCGCTCACCCCGTACGCGCCGGTGAGGTCAGATATTTGAATCACCGCGGTATTTCTCCACTGGCTTATCGCTGTCAGATTCCACGGGAACCCTGTCAGAAACCATGTCCTCACCCATTCGAGGAAAGCCCACAGCGCGGCTAAGAGAATGGCGAGTTGCATATCTCTCGCCCCCCATGTAAAGGCGCGCTCGTTTTTGTCTCTGAATGATTCGATTTCCGCATGACCTTTGAGAATGACATCTTCGGGGAAGTATAAATATTTTCTAAAGAAAGGCACGGCAAGGCACCATACGGCCGGGAATAAACCCATTATTGGGGCGATAAGGAAGGGAATGAATATTTCTATTTCTCTAAGCCAGAAAAAAGAGGAGACCGCCCACGCGAACCCCCACACCCAGCCCCTGAAAAAAGCGGACAGAGGCGTCCGGTTTTTGATTAAAAAATAAAGCGGGACGATTGAAAACCACGCAAGCGAGCTGAAATTAAGAGGCGGAAAAATTGACGAGTAAAAAAGTCCGAAGATGAAAAGCAGGAAAAAATCGAGGATGATTTTTTTTCTACTAAGCCCAAACGCGAGATTTCCGCCCCTTTCCGATTTTTCTGCCAGATATTTCTCGTGCAGAGCTTGCAATGATTTTTCGGTATTGTCTTGCGCAGTCATTGTTTCCCAAGCGATTCAGCCACATCGGCGATGGTTTTGTCCAAATTGAGTTCCGTCCGCCAGCCTGTCAACGCATTTATTTTTCCGGTGTCAGGAACTCTCCTTCTCATGTCCTCGAAACCTTTCTCATACGCCTCCTCATAAGGAATGTGAACAATTTTAGAAGAGCTTCGCAAAATATCTTTAACTTTTTCCGCCAGGGCGTTTATCGAAATTTCGTCCTTTCCGCCGATATTGAAGACTTCGCCAAAAGCCTTCGCGTTCGCGGAAAGATATTTCAGCGCTCTTACAGTGTCCGCCACATGACAAAAACAGCGGGTTTGAGCGCCATCTCCATAAACTTCTATATTCTTGTCCGTCAAGGCGTTAGACACAAATCTCGGCAGAACCATTCCGTATTGTCCGGTTTGCCTCGGACCTACTGTGTTGAAAAGGCGGACAATTATGACCGGCATATTCATTGAACGATAGTATGCGATCCCGAGAAATTCGTCGAGGAGTTTGCTTGAGGCGTATGACCACCTGGAATGTTTTGGCGGTCCGATGAGCAGGTCGTCGTCCTCGGAAAACAATTCCTTCTGTGATTTGCCGTAGACTTCGCTTGTCGAAGCTATCAGGACTTTCGTTTTTTTTCTCTTGGCGCCGCTGAGAACTCTTTCCGTTCCGTGAACGTTTGTCTCTATCGTGAACACCGGATTGTGAACCACGAGTTCGACACCCACGGCGGCGGCAAGATGAAAGACCATGTCCGATTTTGAGATGAGATATTCAAGTTCGGGAAGGTTGAGTATGTCTCCCTTCACGAAGTCAAAATTCGGCGAGTCCGCCACGGCTGAAAGGTTCTTTTCGGAGCCCGTGGAAAGATTGTCTATAACAGTAACGCTGTGTCCGTCTTTTATCAGAGACTCCGCCAGGTGTCCGCCAATAAATCCGGCTCCTCCTGTGATTAAATATTTCATAGATGTATTCCCTTTAAATTATTTTGATTCGAGAATTTCTGTTTTTTTTCGTATGCGGCGAAAAACGGTATTTTTGAAAAGATTTTCCACACAGGCCCGGAGAGTATGTAAAGATTTATCATAATAATTATAACCGGAGCCGGACGGATGAACACCAGAACGGTCAAAATAAGAAGGAGGATTATTTTCAATGGGCTTCTTTTTGTGGATTGAAGCAATTTGCCAATGTGAATGTAGCGGATATCGCTCACCATAAGCAGGCCGAGAAGGCCGGTGTAAATAGGGATTATGGATATGACCTGTTGGAACTTGCAATTTTCGAGGCTGTAATATATCACGAGGCTGCATATTCCGGCGGCGGCTCCGGGAGACGGAAGCCCGGTGAACAGATCCGATTTTTTCCTTTCAAAAATAGCGTGGACATTGTATGTAGCCAGCCTGTATGCGGCGCAACCTATATATACTGCGCACATCGTCCAGACAAAATAGTATCCGGGTTGTTTCAAGTCGCGCAGGCAATGCGCCATTATTGCCACGACTACTGCGGGGGCAAGCCCAAACGTAACCATATCGGCAAGGGAGTCCATGTTTAAACCGTGCATGCTTGCGGCATTAAAAATCCTGGCGGTTAATCCGTCAAGGGCGTCGAAAATCATTGCTGCAAGTATTATCCAGCAACTGATGGCGAAGACCGGAGCATGGTCTTTTCCCCCCTCATAAACGTTCAGCGTATAGAGTATTGCCGCGAAACCACAGAGGGAGTTGCAAATTGTGAGAATAGTCGGAACGGCTTTGAGCCATTTGTTGTTCTCAAGCATTGTTTTGAATTGCTTTCTCAAATTTCTCCTCCTTTGTTAACCTACATTTTGCCTTTTGCCAGGATTGATGAACCGGCGAAAACCCTGCCGCCCTCCCTGGCCAATATCTCGAAACAGGAATCATCGGGCAGATAAAGCTCCGTCCTCGAACCAAATTTTATCATTCCATATTTTTCCCCTTTTGTCCATTTGCTTCCGGGTATGGCGTCGGAAACGATCCTTTTGGCTATGGCGCCGGATATTTGTTTTACAATAAGCGGAAAAGTTTTTCCCGCGCAATTTATCTCGCACAAAATCGCGTTGGACTCGTTCTCCGCCGACGCCAGAGGGCTTCTCGCATCGTGAAAAGCCCCTTTTTTATATTGAACATTTTTCACTTCCATGTCGAACGGAGCACGGTTGATATGGACATCAAAGACGGAAAGAAATATTCCTATCCGTTTGAATTTCAAATCCCCGCCGAAGGGATCACAGACAGTTTGAATGTCCCTGACGACGCCATCGGCCGGAGATACGAAGACATTCGTTTCAGACGGGATTTTGCGCGGGGGGTCTCTGAAAAATAGCGCGAAAAAAATCCAGGCTATAATCGGCGCAAGAGCGGAGCATAAGAGACCTGCGGAGTTTCGCGCTGCGCCTACCGTGAGCAGAACAACAGATAAAACAGCGCAAAGAACTCCTGAAAAAAGCCACTCTCTTTTGCCGTATTTTGTAAGCATTAATTATCGTGCCTTGAAATGAGTCTCCTTGCCAATTTCCTTTCGGAGCGTTTTTTGTAGCTCTCTATCATCCCGTAGACGGTAAAATATCCTATTATTGCGAAGATTGTTCCGAACAGGAGGCCGCCCGCGAAAAAAGAAATAAGCATGTCCCCGCTGAAATCAAGAAAACTTTCCATTTTAAAATCACTCAGCAGAACTGAAAAAGTTTTCCGCAATTCCCTGAAGCTGAGACTAATCCCGCAGATTTTTCCCCCAACCCAGCACTGCGCCGGGTATATGAATATAATCGTGTATAGATTTGTCGGCAGCGTGAAAATCAAAGATAGTATTTTTTTTGCCTTGAAAATATAGGCGAACAACAAAGCTACAGGCATTTGCGTGCCTATAGGCATCGCAAACCCGACAAAAAGGCCGACTGCGGCGCTACGCGCTATTTCTTCCGAACTGCCGCTTTGCCTGATAAAACGGATGTAGATATATTTTAGTTTTTTGGGATTTATTATTTTCATCACACCGCCTTATCTTCCGCCGCAAGCCGCGCAAATATTCACCGAACCCTGCCTGCCTGTGCGTGTCCGCCTGACTGCGAGCGTACTCGCTCAGGCAGGCGCGCAGACAGGTCCTTTCGGTGAATATTTACTTGTATGTATAAGTTCAGTAAAAGGACAGGGTTTACTGAACTTATACCAAGCCGCACAATATTTTCCCGTTTAAAATTTAAATCTTATCGCTATTAAAGTCTGGTCGTCGCTTTGCGGCGTGTTCCCGGTAAAAGCGTCCACGGAAGTGATTATTGAATTAACGATCTCGTTCGGTTCCATATCATTTTTGCACGTCGTCGAGAATGAATTTTTGAGCCTTTCCAAGCCGTATTCTTTCTCCTCGGCGTCAAGCGCTTCGGTTATGCCATCGGTGAACAGCAATAGATACATCCTCTCGCGGATCGAAAATGAAATTGAATCAAACTCTCCGGCAAGGTTGGTGGGAAACATGCCGAGCGCCGTCCCGTCGGGGGCTATCTTCCTCATGCGAATCCCGGAATGGTGCACGAATATTTCGGTGTGCCCGGCTCTCGCAATTTCGACAGTCTTCTCCGCCTTATCAATAAGACAGCAGGCTAATGTTATGAACCTTTCGTCTGCGGTGTCGCGGAAGAGATTGCCATTGAGTTCTTTAAGCATTTCGTTGAGATTTGAAAAATGCTCCGAGGATGCCCTGATGAAACTTCTCGTGATTGCCATAAGTATGCATGCGGGGATGCCCTTTCCGCAGGCATCGCCTATGACCACCAATATCCTGTTCTCGTCTATCTTTACGAAATCATAAAAATCTCCGCTCACTTCTTTTGCCGGTTTTGTGAAAGCGTGAGCGCTGAAGGTGTCGTTTTCCGGAAATTCGTCCGGCAAAAGAGAATTCTGTATTTGTCTGGCGAATTCAAGTTCCTGGCGGATTCTCTGCTGCCTGCTCAACGTCGAATACACTTCAACCATGTTGTATGCAAGGACTACCTGCGAAGCCATAAATTTGAGAGTATTGAACTGCTCCGAAGAAAACCGGACGCCGTCCCGCCTGTTGTTCACCCCGCAGATTACTCCAATAACCCTTCCTTCCTGGATCATTGGAACGGCCATGATACCCTCAATTTTTATCGCGGAGTCGAGCTCTTTTATTATAGGGTTATTTTCAGCGTCAATTATGAAAATGGGTTCCTTCGTTTCCGCAATTTTGCCGATGATGCCGTCTCCGACCTTTATCTTTTCTCTGCGAAGCGATTCAAGGATATATTTGGGCTTCGTCAAAACATAACCTGTGGATTTATGAAGCGGAGGGAAGGCTCCTGTTATTCCGGAAGCCTTCAAGTAGCCGTCTTCTTCGAGGGTAAATATGCAGAGGGAACTGACCCCGACCAGATCCGCGACATATCTGGCAGTCAGATTGAGTGAGTTTTCAACCTCTTCAACGGTTTTGAGGCTCTTCGAAAAAATTGTCAGAAAATTGCTTATCTCCAAATTCTGATGCATAGTGGCGTTCAGCTTTTTCTTGGTCGAAAAAAGCAGACGCTTCAGAAACGCCACGTAGAATCCAACCGAAAGCAATGCCAATATTAAAAAAATTACCAACGTATTTTTACTCATCAAACTCTTTGATTCAACTTAAATTCATTTGAAATAATTAATATCGTTCCTATTATGTGATTTTACAATTTCAAATTAAGCTTTATTTTCAGAGTCATCTCACGGGATGACGGATGGTCGGATTATTGGATGAATGGATGGACGGATGACTGATACTTAAAGAAATAAATTCCTAACTGATTTATACTTATTAAGGGTCATTATTGAGCATGCCTGAGCTTGAAAATATGCGCAAATATCAACCTAAATTGGTATAGTTGGAGTTCACAGCTTTAGCGTGAGTTTTGAGGAAGTGTCAGAGTATCAGAGTATCAGAGTATCAGAGTGTCAGAGTGAAAAAAGTAGAAAGGAGAAGGGAGAAAGTAGAAAAGTTTTCTAAATTCTAAATTTTTGTATGTCTCTTCTGTCTCTTTCGTCTCTTATGTCCCTTATATCCCTCGCCTGCCCTGAGCTTGTCGAAGGGCGGTGAAAGAAATTGGAAATTCTGAATTCTGGTTACTTTTCAATCAATCGCGACCCCGACCCCGACCCCGAAAAAAGCGGCAGTTTCAGCGGAGGGAAAAACGTTGAACAATAACTCAAAGGTAATAAAAATTTGCGGGATAAGGAGGCCTGAAGACGCTCTTTTCGCCGTATCTCAAGGAGCTAATTCGATAGGTTTTGTCGCCTACCCAAAGAGTCCGAGATTTGTCTCCCCTGTTGAGGTGGAAAAAATCATCTCAGCCGTATCTCCGCGGATACGTTTCGTCGGCGTCTTCGTTGACCCTAAAGCGCGGGAAATATCTGAATATTCCGGCTCCGGACTGAATGTCATACAGATACATTTGCGATATTCGCAAAAAAACGAAAAATTCGGCATGGCTATTAAAAACTCCTTCCCATCCCTTGAAATATGGATTGCTTTAAACACTTCCGATGAAGGAGAGAACGACTTTTCCTCCTTCGCCGATGCGGTTTTGTATGATAGTTTTGATCCTGTGAAAATAGGAGGAACCGGCGCGCTTTCCGACTGGCAAAAAGCCGCAGAAATGAGAAAAAAAATCAGCCGAAAATTTATTTTGGCAGGAGGCCTCTCCCCCGAAAATGTGGCGGCGGCGATAAAATATGTCCTGCCCGACGGCGTGGATGTCAGCAGCGGCGTCGAGTCAAGGCCGGGAGTCAAGGACAAGGTAAAAATGAAGGCCTTTATAAAAAACGCAGTCCGAGCCTTTGCCCTGTAAATATAAGCCAATTGAGAAGTTCTAAAGTTCTAATTTCGGGGTCGGGGTCGGGGTCGAATACCGCTAAGTTAAGGATTTCGAAAAAAGTAACTCGGGTCTATCTGACCCGATAAGTCGCGGGTCAAATAGACCCGCGCTACCTCGAAATGCGCATTAACTTAGCGGCATTCGGGTCGGTATCGAATGCGAAGCCAAATGGGGAGTTCGGAAATGCGAAAATGTAGCACAGGCATCTTGCCTGTGTCCTTGAATCGGAGAAACGGCGAACCGGAGAAACGGAGATAGGAAAAACAGTGAACATCGAACATTCAACAT
>JAGVIF010000247.1 GCA_020056205.1 Lentisphaeria bacterium
ATGAACGTAAATATTCACCGAACCCCGTCCTTTCGGTGAATATTTACATGTATAAGTTCAGTAAAAGGACGGGGGTTTACTGGAATGGCGCTAAGTTAAGCGGAAAAATCGTTGGAGTTCACGGCTTTAGCCGTGCGTGTTTTTCCCTGATTTGAGGCTTAACTTAGCGCCATTTGGGTTTACTGAACTTATACAAGGGATGTGTTTCGATGAAAAAGTTGCTCGTGATTTCTTATGATGGGACAAATTACGCCGGATGGCAAATCCAGCCCGACGGGCGTGCCGTGCAGCAGGTGATAGAGGAAAAATTGGGTTGCATTTACGCCAACCAGAAAATCCGCGTTGAGTCAAGCGGCAGGACTGACGCCGGAGTTCACGCTTTAGCCCAGACAGCCTCATACGATGTTCCGGAAAGACCTCTTGTGGACAATGCCAAGATATTCAAGTCTTTGAACAGAATGCTCCCGTCAGAGATCAGGATAATTGATATAAAAGATGTTGAGGATTCATTTCACGCGAGGTTTTCGGCGAAAGGAAAAACATACGCGTATGTCATAAACAACGGCAGTTGCGACGCCTTCTCAAACAGATGGTCGTGGCATCTGCCTGAATTCAAGGATATTTGCGAAGTTCGCAAGGCGATGAATTTTCTTCTTGGGACTAATGATTTTTCATCGTTTGCGGTGGAAAGGGGCGAAATCGGTAGCGCGGAGAGGACAATATTCAGAGCCGAACTGATAGAATTCGGCTCTTTCAAGTGTCTTGTTTTTTCCGGCGACGGATTTTTGTATAAGATGGTACGGAGCATTGTCGGATCGCTTGCCTCTGCCGCCTGCGGAAAAATAAATGCGGACAAATTTCATGAAATACTAAAAGCGAAAAACAGGTCTTCCGCTTTCGACACAGCTCCGCCGCGCGGTCTGTTCTTAGTAAAAGTATTTTATAATGAAGGAGATGCGGAAAAATTTAGTCTTGATAAAATTCCCTTTGTCCCGGAGTAAATATTCGAGCCGATTGCAAAACTCCGCGTGAGCCGCGTTGGGAGCGCAGGCACCGCTTGCCGTGCCTCCGCCCCAACCCGTTGGGCGGCCACGGGGAGTTTTGCAGCCGGCTCATATTCACCGAAAGGACGGAGTTCGGTGAATATTTACCATCTATGCGCTCGATTTGGTTAGCGCATTATACGCATTATAGGCCGTACAGAAATTGGGGCTTGGATTTTTTCGCCGGTCTTGATATCGAATTGGAGTCTTACATCACCGCCCGCATTATCCTCGAGCTTCAGTAATTTGTCGGCAATTTTAAGCAGCGACGATTTGCTGGTGGCGGATTTTATAATTTTTCCGTCTCCATCGCTTAATAAAACCAGGTACGCGTAATATTGAAATCCGTAACGGAAGGAATTATCTTTGTCGTATTCCGTTTGAACTTTTTTTTCGCCGCTCATTTTTTTTCTTGGTTCGAGATTAGCCGCAATATTTTCTTTAAGTAAAAATGTGCAGTTATCGGCGGCTCTTACGTCCTTGCCTATGACAAAAACATTGATGGTATAATTTTTCAGCGGGGCGTCAAATGATTTGTTTTCGAGGGAATATGAAAGTTTTATAGACTGAGTTCTGTCGTCCAAATATCCCTCATCCCTTTTCGATTTTTTGAATACTTTTGCATCGAGGATGATGTCGCTCAATTTGATTGCGCCAGGGACGGCTTCGGTTTTTTCTTTTTTATCTTCAGCCATTCCTTCCGCCGGTTCGGTTTTTTCTTCGTCGTCTTCGGTATCTTCATTCGTTTGAACTGTTTCCGGCAAAGTCTTCGATTTTCCGGTCATCGCGGTGATTTTGGAAGAAAGGAGTTTCGATATTATGAGCTGTTGCGGGACGTATTGTTCGGCGTCTTTCCATTTTTTCCCTTTCACAGCCTGCATCAGGAGACAAAGATCTTTTGCCTCTTCGGATATTTGCTCATTTAAAAGCCGCAGTTTTTCCGGGATTGGAATGTTTTTGGTTGTGATTTTTTTTCTTACCGTAACCTTGCCGATAGTTTGTTCTCCTGAGATAGCGCCGGTGTCGTCTTCAACGTTTGTTATTTTTAATGTTTCGGGCTTATTTCCGATGACAACTGTTATCGTGGTTCCTTGCATGTCGGCAAGCGCTTCAAGCAGTTTGGCGTCAATTCCGGCCGCCTCATCCACGCAGCGGCGCAGTTTGTCAAAACCCTCTTTAAGCTCTTCGTCCTCCGGCGGATTTTTTTCTAGGAGTTCTATTGTTCCTGGCAAATCTGCCGCAAGAATTTTTGCGGTTATGGAATCGAGCAGTTCTTCTTTGAGTTTTCCTTTTTCCGCGTTTTGTTCTTCTTGTTCTTTGACAAGATTAGGCATTTGGGAAAGCAAGTTCTCTTTGATTTTTTCCCGCTCATCGGCGGTTTCCGCGGAACATGGTCCCTCGTAGTTCGAGTAAAGCTCGGCGATCTTGGGATATTCCTTCTTATCCATCAATTCGTCCGCCTTGTGTTTGAGCTCGTCCAATACTTTCTTGATGCCGGCATTTTTTGCGGAATTGAGATTTTGAATTTCGGATTCAGCCTTTTTTGAAAATTCGCTGTCAGGATATTGCCCCGCGATTTCCTCGAATTTTTTAATAGCTTCATCGTAATTTTGATTTTTACTGACGGCGGAATTTTTAAATTCTAGCGCCAGCGCCCATGCCTGCTTTTTTTGCAGGCCCATCCTCTCTTCTTCTATTGCTGCAAGAGCTTTTGCGGCTTCTTTCTTGTCTTCCGCCTCGATTCTTTCTATTTTCCTTTTCTCCTCAACTTTTTTATTGTGGAGAGAATAAAGTCCGGCTAATGCCAACCCCATAATTAAAACAACAGCAAGCATGAACACATTCTTTTTCATGGAACTCCCCCTATGATTTATAAAACTCACAAAACCGTGTTATCAATCTAATATCCCTGACTAATTTTTCAAGAAATTTTCAAAAAAAAAGCTTTTTCCGCCAGTATTTCCTTCGTTTTGGGCGTGGAGGGTCGCGCTTGCCGCGACCGGGAATTGGAGTTTTGAAATTACCTCAATCCAAACGATTTTTTAAAAACTTCCGAACTTTAGAACTTCACAATTTTTCTCACGCAAAGACGCGAAGAACGCAAAGTCATGATATTTCTGCTATTCCATGAATAATCAAGGAGAAAGACGATCAGGCTAAAGCGCTGACCTACTTGTGCGGCAGTTTCAAAGGAGAATTTCAATTCATTTTTTCACACAAAGGCACAAAGACACGAAGTATCATGCGAATCCTGTAATCCTGTCAGAATTATTTTTCGATTTGGAGATTTGGTGATTTTAAAAACTTTAGAACTTCCGAACTTCTTCTCGTTTTCTAATTTCTATTTTCTCTTTTCTCATTTCCATTCACCCCTTGCCGCCGCGCATTTGCGCCGCCGGGGATGCCTTCACGGAATCAGGATCGTTTCCGTGATTTTTCTGGGCGTATTTCAGAGCTTAGCTTTATGGAGCAAAATTTTGGTCCGCACATCGCGCAGAATTTGTCGTCTTTCCCTTTTTCTGCGGTCTTTGAGGATGTAATGGCGAGTGATTTTTCGCGAAATTCGCGGGCGCGTTCGGGGTCAAGCGCGAGAGAAAACTGTTTTTCCCAGTCGAAATTAGACCGCGCTTTGCTGATATCATCATCCCTCTTTCTGGCTCCTTTTCTTCCGAGCGCTATGTCGGCGGCATGCGCGGCGATTTTATATGCGATGACGCCGTTTCTGACATCCTCGGCGTCCGGCAGTCCGAGATGTTCCTTTGGTGTGACATAGCAAAGCATAGATGCGCCGTAGAAAGCTCCCAGGGTTCCGCCGATGGCGCTTGTTATATGATCGTAGCCCGGGGCGCAGTCGCTTACAACCGGGCCGAGAATATAAAAAGGAGCTCCATCGCATAATTTTTCTTCTATTTCCATATTCATTTGAATTTGGTCCAGCGGGATGTGTCCGGGCCCTTCGACCATAGCCTGAACTCCGGCCTTCCTGCATTTTTTCACGAGTTCTCCGAGCGTTTTTAGTTCCGCGAATTGAGCCTTGTCGCTTGCGTCGGCGAGGCAGCCCGGGCGAAGCCCGTCGCCGAGCGATAATGTAACGTCAAATTTTAGGCAGACATCGAGTATCTTATCAAAATTTTCATATAAAAAGTTTTCTTTTTTGTGTGAAGTCATCCATTGAGCGAGTATAGCTCCGCCTCTGCTGACAATTTTCATAAGCCTTTTCATTGCGGCGGGAATATGATTTTTCAGCAGCCCGGCGTGAATTGTCATATAATCAACGCCCTGTTTGGCCTGTTCGGTTATGACGTCAATGAAGAGTTCGATATTGAGGTCTTCTATTTTTTCAACTTTGCAGACAGCTTCGTAAATTGGAACTGTTCCGACAGGCGCGGTTGAATTTTTAATGATAGCGTTGCGAATTTCGCGGATATTCTCGCCGGTGCTGAGGTCCATTACCGTGTCGGCGCCGTATTTAAGGGCGATTTTTAATTTATCCAATTCCTCCGTTATACAGCTCTGAACGGAAGAGTTTCCTATGTTGGCGTTTATTTTTGTCCTTAATGTTTTTCCTATTCCTATTGGTTTAAGGTTTTTGTGATTGAGATTTGCCGGAATCACTATTTTACCTTCGGCGACTTGCCGCATTATCTTTCCAGGGGGAAAAAATTCGCTCTTAGCCACTGTCCGCATTTGCGGCGTTATTTTCTTTTTTTTCGCGTATTCGATTTGCGTTGTCATATGTGCTCCGTTTGGGTTAGTCGGAAATGAGTTGTTCAAGAAAATTTACTGTTTTTTCAGTTGCGCCGCGATGTTGTTTGACAATTTTGCGGGCTTTTTCGCCGAGTTCTGTTCTCATATTTTTGTTTAGCGCAAGTTTTTCGATGGCCTGGCAGAGCTGGTCAAAATTAAAGACAGTTATCAGGGCGTCCTCATTAAGAAGAATTTTTAATATGAATCTGAAATTGGATAATACTCCGCCGGTTATTATAGCCTTTCCCATCATCGCCGGCTCTATCAGATTATGTCCTTCACTATGGCCGGCAAGACTTTTCCCCATTATCACGATATCGGATTTGTCTATAAATTTCAACATTTCGCCTGTTGTGTTGAGGAGTAGGCAGTCAACCGGAGCGGAAGTTTTTTCTTTGTCTGTCCTGATGGCGAAAGATATGTTTTCGCTTTTGAGTTCAGCCGCGATGGAATTGCTTCTCTCGGCGTGGCGCGGGACGATGACGAGCCTTGCCTCCGGCATTTTTTCTCTTAATTTCAAAAACGCTTTTGTTATGAACGATTCCTCGTTGGGATGCGTGCTTGCCGCTAAAATTATGAGATGTTCGCCGGGCCCGAACCATGCGGAAAGATCAATGCCGCTTGAATCCGCTTCCTTAACGTTTTGGTCAAACTTCATATTGCCGCATATCTGAATGGGGAGTTTTTGCGAAATTCGCAGAAATCGTTCCGAGTCGGCTTCGGATTGGACGCAGATGACATGAACATTGGCGAGAACTTTCGAGAAGAAGAATTTTAATGTTTCATATTTTTTCTCAGAACGGTCTGAAATTCTCGCATTTACAAGAGCTATCTGAGCGCCGCATTTGCGGGATTCGCAAATCATGTTAGGCCATATTTCGGTCTCGAAAATGACGAGCAATTTCGGGCGCGCGATGTTGAGAGTTTTTCGGACTATTGTTATAAAATCAACGGGACAAAATATGAGGGAGGTCCTTGGCGGAAGATTTTTGTGGGCGAGTTCCTGCGCGGTGGTGGTTGTTGTGGACAGGACGAATCGGCGCGACGGGTTTTCATCCAGCCATTTTTTTATCATTGTAAGGGCGGACTGCGTTTCCCCGACGCTTACGGAATGTATCCACACATCTCCGCCAAGTTCTTTAAGTTCGGCCTTTTTTGGGGCTGAAAAAATGCCGAATCGCTCGAGGAAATTCTCTTTCCTTCCCCCCCTGAAAATAAGTTTCCATACAAGGGATGGAACGAAAAAGAAAAAAGCTAATATAAAAAGTATATTGTACGCGATCATTTTATTTTTTCCGCGATTTAAGCCATGCCTCGACGAATAGGTCTATCCCTCCGTCTAAGACTGCGGCCGTGTTTCCCGTTTCAACGCCGGTTCTTAGGTCTTTCACAAGCTGATAAGGATTAAGAACATAGGACCTTATCTGGCTGCCCCACGCGATTTCCGATTTTTGTCCGGTCAGAACATCCGCCTCTTTCTTTCTCTTTTCCTCTTCGCGTTCGTAAAGCCTAGCTCTGAGCATTTTCATTGCGGTGGCTCTGTTTTTGTGCTGCGAGCGCTCCATCTGGCAAGAGACGACTATTCCGCTCGGCAAATGTGTTATGCGAACGGCGCTGTCGGTCGTGTTTACATGTTGTCCGCCGGCTCCGCTTGATCTGTAAGTGTCTATTTTAAGTTCTTTTTCATCAACCTCAATTTCGATGTCGTCGCCGAGTTCCGGGAAAACTTCAACGGACGCGAAGGATGTGTGCCTGCGCGCGTTGCTGTCGAACGGGGATATTCTTACGAGCCTGTGAACGCCTCTTTCGGCCATCAGATATCCGTATACGAAAGTTCCTTTTACGAGAAGGGTTATGCCTTTTATTCCGGCTTCTTCGCCGGGCTGCGAATCGAGAGTTTCGAAGACAAAGCCCTTGTTTTCAAACCATCTGCGATACATCCTCAGCAAGATGGACGCCCAGTCGCACGATTCAGTTCCTCCGGCTCCCGCGTGTATTGAAAAGTAGGCGTTGTTGCCGTCAAATTTGCCCGATAGGAAACTTAACAGTTCAAAATTTCGGAGTTCGGAAGAAATTTTTTGCCATTCCGCGTCGGCGTCCGAGAGAGCCTGCTTGTCATCGGTTTCCAGAATCAGCTCGGACAATGCGGAAAAGTCATCGCTTTGGCGTTTAACGGCGTCAAAAGACTCCAGAATTTTTTTACATAAACTGAGTTTGCCCATTTTTTCCTGCGCCTTTTCGCTGTTGTCCCAAAAATTGGGAGAGCTCATCTCCGATTCGATGCCTTCTTTTTCCTTTCGTCTGCCGACGATATTAAGGAAATTTTCGAGGTGGGAGGCTCTGTCAAGGCAATCCGACCTGTTCTTCTTCAATTCTTCAATTGTCATATTTCAATAAATTATGGTTTGATTTTTCCGACAAAGCCGATAATATAACACGAAAATCGTGGAGAATACAGTTATGCTTCCAAAAAAGAGTGTTGATTTTCTTGAAAAACTTCTTCTTAGCTCTGGGCCTTCCGGTTTTGAGGAGGAGACGGCCTCAGTTTTTGCCTCCTATCTTAAGAATTACGCTGATGATGTCCGTAAAGATGTGACAGGGAACACGATAGCTGTTTTAAATCCCAAGTCGGATTTTAAAGTGATGATGGCCGGGCACTATGATGAAATAGGTCTTCAAGCGGTGCATATTTCCGATGAAGGTTTGATATATTTTCGAAATGTCGGCGGCATAGATAAGCTCACTATTCCGGGGATTGAAGTTGATATAATCACCGCCAAAGGAAAGATTCGCGCCGTGATAGGGAAAAAGCCGATACACTTGCTTGAACAGAAGGAAAAAGACGTGGCGGTTGAGCTGAAAAATATGTGGATGGACATAGGAGCGGAAAATAAAAAAGAGGCCGAAAAAATTGTTTCCATAGGAGACCCAGCGGCATTCCGCGCGAATTTCGCAAAAATCGGGAAAAACAGGATAATGTCAAAGGGGATGGATGACAAGATAGGGGCTTTTGTCGTGGCCGAGACATTCCGCGAACTTGTCTCCGCAGGGTCTAAAATTGGAATTTACTGCGTGGGAACTGTTCAGGAGGAGCTTGGTCTCAGAGGGGCGACTACGAGCGCGTTCGGCATTGCTCCGAACGTGGGCTTCGCCGTTGACGTGACCTTTTCAACCGACACGCCGGATATTGAGAAAAAACTGATAGGCGATATAAGATTGGGCTCCGGGCCTGTTTTGAGCAGAAATGCGGACACAAATTCTGTTTTGCTTAGGAAGATAAAACAGATCGCGTCCAAGAAAAAAATAAAATTTCAGGAAGAGGCCGGATTCAGGGCGAGCGGCGGCACCGACACGAGCGTGATACAACTCAGCCGGTCAGGGGTGGCCACCGCGCTTGTCAGCATCCCGAACCGTTATATGCATACGCCCGTTGAGGTTTGCGATTTGCGCGATATAGAGGGCGCGATAAAACTGCTCAAAGAGACAATTCTTTCTCTCAAGCCGGGAGACACTTTTATCCCCGGAGAAGGAAAATAACGCGCGGATGCGGCGTAAATATTTACGTATAGAAAAAACGCAATTTATTTTGTCGTTGTTGAAAAAGGGGTTATCTTGCTGGTTTTGAGAGCCGGAGTGGTGGAACTGGCAGACGCACCAGACTCAAAATCTGGCGCCCGCGAGGGCATGCGGGTTCGACTCCCGCCTCCGGCACCAAATTGAGCAAGATTCCCGTTCTCGCGCCTTGTCGTTTTTGGTTTCAGAAGCAAAATCTGAAAAAAACTAAATTCTTTGAAATCTATTTAATGCACAAGGCCACTAAATAAGCGATAGATATAGTTCCGTTATTTGTCTTTTCCAAACCCTTTGCGTTTAGTAGTCGGAATTTTCGATTTTAGATTTTTAAATCGCGCAATCATCGACACTCTGACACTTTGATACTTTGATACTTTGATACTCCCGAACTTCTCATTTGGCTTAGCTTTCGATCCCGATTCCGGCCCCGACATTGAGACGATATTTAACCCCGTTTATTTTTTTTCCGCCGGCATAAATCCTCAAGATTGCATTTCATTATTTTTGAGAGGAGTTTCTCATCTTTAATTATTTTTTCATCATTCTCTAACGAAGCAATAACCCAGTTGATCGCCTTTCGGACTTCAGGTCTGCGGCTGGACGACAAGCTATAGTGCATCCAGACGCCTTCCTTTCGGCCTTCAATCAGCCTTGCCTGCCTCAGTATTGACATGTGCTTTGAAACAGTCGAGGGGGCAAGCCCGAGAAATTCGATGATCTGGCACACGCAAAGCTCTCTCTTCCTGAGCGCCATCAGCGCCCTGATTCTGTTTTCATCGGAAAGAGCCCTAGTGATATTCATAAATTCATACATAGGCATATCTCCTGTATTTCGCTAATTAGAGATCATCCAAAAAAACGTAAATATTTCCTCACCAGGCCGGGATAGAACGGGAATCTTTTTTGTCGTCTTTTGATTTTTCTTCCTGTGGCGCCGGTTGTTCGGGAGGGGGAAGCGGTTTGACGGGGGTGTCTTCCGCGCCCTGTAATTCCGTTGCTTTTTCCGGCTCTTGGATTTCCGGTTTTTCAATTTTTAATTTTTCGCCGGCCTTTTCTGTCCGCTTTTTATTGGCTTTTTCAGTCAGCTCAGTTGGCAGCGGAGCGGTTCGTTTTTTTTCTTTGCCGATAAGAAATTTGAACACAAGGAATATGCCGGCGCCGGAGACGGCTGCGAGGAAGAAGAGTGTTAGAATTATGATTAAAACAATTTTGAGCGAAGACCCATTTTTCTTGAGAGGCGGCAAATCTTTGTCCTTCTCAATTTTTGTCTGTTTTTCATTTGTCGGAGCGATTTTTCCGTCGGCCGCCGGATGCGCTTCGAGCGCCGTTTTGTTCGCGTCCGGTCTCGGCGTTATCGGATATTCGCCATGCATCACCTTGTCCAAATCATCTACGAGCGCCTGCCAGCTCTTTTGCCTGTCATCTTTGTTTTTCGCCATCATGATGTGAAGAAGAGAAACAGTTTGATCGCTTACGGAGCTATTGTAATTTCTCGGATCCGGAAGAGGCTCTTGCAGGTGTTTGGTGATTATCGCCATGGCAGTGCCCGCATCGTAGGGAACTATGCCTGTAACCATGTGGTAAAGGGTCGCGCCTAAAGAATAAATATCGGCTCTGAAATCTATGTCTCTCGCCCCGACGGCCTGTTCAGGGCTGATATAATACGGCGTTCCAACCATCATCCCCATCATTGTGAGCGCTGTGTCGTCATCAAGGCTCTTGGAAATTCCCATGTCCATAAGCTTCGGAATTCCCTTCTTGTCAACCATTATGTTTCCCGGCTTGATGTCCCGGTGAAGTATCCTGAACTCATTCCATGCGTAGTTGAGGGCGTCCGCAATTGCCCGCGCTATTGACAAAGACTCTTTTTCGGGCATAGCCTTTCCATCTCGGAGCCTTTCTATAACCGGCTGGCCGGACACGTAAGATATTGCCAGAAAATAAATTCCGTTTTCCACTCCGGCATGAAAGGCGGTAACAATGTTTGGGTGCTCAAGTTTCGCCGTATTCCTCACTTCGCTCATAAAACGTTCAACAAACGACGAATTGGAAATGTATTTAGGGGAAAGTATTTTCAACGCCACTTTTCTGTCCAATTTCTCCTGATGAGCGAGCCAGACTTCCCCCATCCCGCCAATGCCAAGCAATTCCTCCACCACGAATCCGCCCAGCTTTAGTCCCTTGTAAATGCCGGGTATCGGAATTTTCGACTCCTCCCCGCAATTAGGACATTTTAGAGCATCTCCGCAGAGCGTGATGTCGGCGCTTATCTCCGACTGGCAATGAGGGCATTTATAAGAAACATTCATCAGCCAAAAACTCCGTTGTTATTCCATTTTTCATCGTCCAATATACTTTGCGTTTGCGAATTTCGCAAAAAAAATGCCATAGATTGATTTTTCGCGGTTCCCGTAGTATTCTTATGTCCTTTTGTTTTGGGGGCATTATGAAGGGTTTGACAAAGAAGCAGAGACAGATTCTCAATTTTATAGAAGACTTCCAGATGGAGCATGGCATGCCTCCGACGGTTTATGAAATCGGAAATTATCTGTCTATAACCGCCCCGACTGTTTTCACTCATCTTAAAGCTCTTGGGAGAAAAAATTTCATCCGCAGGACATCAAAGGCGCGGAGCCTAGTCGTTTTAGAGTCGTATTCGAAGTTTAGGAAGGCGCCGAGAGCCCAGGTTCATACTGTTCCGTTTTTTGAGGCTCTCACATCATTTGCCGGAGAAAAATCAGATATATTGGAGCACAAAGGCGGTTTTGTTTTTGTTGATAAAAATTTTTTCCCCCTGCATGAAGGGCAGTCGTTTTTCGCGCTGAAAATTAAAAATGACGCGATGGCTCAGGCGGGAATTTTCAACGGAGATATTGCAATTTTTAAAACAGGCCAGGAGGCCGTCCCGGGCAGTATAGTTGCGATTTTCGCAAAAGGAGAGGGGGCTGTCGGTTTTTTCCTTCCGAACTATTCCGACAAATTAGCCGAGATTTCCGAGTCGGGAAAAAATGCGAAGTCGCGGACGTATTCCCTGAACGAACTTAAAATATGCGGAGTTTTCGCCGGATTGATCGGATTTTTACGCAGATCGTCATAAAAACATTTCACAGCGTAAATATTCACCGAACCCCGCCTGCCTGTGCGCCTGCCTGCCCCGCTGGGGGCGGTAGGCAGGTGTCCGCCTGACTGCGAGCGTACTCGCTCAGACAGGCGCGCAGACAGGTACTTTCGGTGAATATTTACACGCAAAAAAAAGGAAAACCCATGAAGATATTGTACGGAGTGCAGGCAACAGGCAATGGCCACATCAATAGATCCAGGGAACTTGTCATCGCTCTTAGAAAAAGAGGGATAGAGGTGGATGTCATCTTCAGCGGAAGAGACCCACAGACACTATGGGGCGTTGACGACTTTCAACCATACAGGGCGTTTCACGGTCTGAGTTTCGTTGTCAAAGACGGAAAAATAGACCACCTGCGCACCGTCCTCAAGCAAAAAATTTTCCGCTTTATCTGCGAAATTCGCAAACTCGACCTCAGGGAGTATGACATTGTAATAACGGACTTCGAGCCGATCAGCTCGTGGGCGGCGAAATTCGCGGGAAAAAAAATATTAGGCATTGGGCATCAATACGCATTTTTTTATGACATTCCCGTGTCGCAATGCGGATTTATTGATAAATTAGTCATGCGGACATTCGCCCCCGCCGAAATCAAAATAGGACTGCACTGGGACAGTTTTGGAACCCCGATACTGCCGCCGATAATAAAAAAATTGGATGAGCCGCAAAAAATCATACGAGGGAAAATTCTCGTCTATCTGGCTTTTGAAAATCTCGGACTCATCTGTTCAACTTTGAAAAAGTTCTCCTCTTACAATTTTCATATCTACTATGACCTGAAGACGGCGTCGGAAGACGGAAATCTTTGTTTGAAGCCATTTTCCCGTGAAGGCTTTCTGAAAGACCTTTCCGAATGCGAAGGCGTAATTTGCAACGCCGGATTCGAATTGCCGAGCGAAGCCATTCAAATCGGGAAGAAAGTATTGATGTCGCCGATTCACGGCCAGTTCGAGCAGCAATCAAACGCCCTCGCAATCGAAAAACTCGGACTCGGAATGAGAATGAAAAGTATTGACCCTGAAAAGATCGGTAAATGGCTTGACAGCAAACCCTCCGGAGGAATACGTTTCCCGCAGGTCGCCCCGGTTCTCGCCGAATGGATAGAACAACAAAAATGGGACTCCATCCAGGAACTCAGCAAAAAACTCTGGAAGTAAATATTCACCGAAAGGACCTGTCTGCGCGCAACGCACAGGCAGGCGGGGTTCGGTGAATATTTACTATTCGGGATACCCTGATAGGATTATGTCGCCGCCTGAATGTTCCAATTTTAAATTCAGTAATTTTACCGCGTCGGCCAGTTTCCGGTTCTTGCCGCGAAAAGCAGGCGCGGCGAGTTCAGACCCGAGTATTAATGGAGCGAAATGAAGTTCTATCTTGTCAACCAATTGATTGTCAATCAATTCCGACGCGAGCATTCCTCCGCCTTCGACAAGGATTGAAGTGATATTTTCTTTGCCGAGTTTTTTCAAGGCGTTCAACCATTCAGACCGCGAAGACGCTTTAAGCGCTCTGACTTCTCCGCCGGCGGAATCAAAGAGTTTTTCCGCCTCCGCAGCCGTCATTGTTCTGCTCGCAACTATTCTCAACGGTTGTCTTTCTTTTCTGAAATCTCTCACCGTCAGCGAAGGTTTGTCCGCGCGCAAAGTGTTGCCGCCAATCAGTATAGCATCGGATGAAAGCCTTAATTTCTGAACCCGCTTCCTTGTTTTTTCGCATGTTATCCATTTTGACGCTCCACTGAAATCGGCGATTCTGCCGTCGAGAGTCATTGCCAGCTTCAAAGTGACAAAAGGCATTCCCTCAACTATCCACTTGAAAAATGATTCGTTGAGTTTGCGGCATTTTTCCTCAAGGACGCCTGTCTTAATTTCGATTCCGGCCTTTCCCAATATTTCAAAACCTTTTCCGGAATGTTTCGGGTTCGGATCGGAAACTCCGCATATCACTTTTTTAATTCCGGCCGTGATTATCGCGTCAACGCATGGAGGCGTTCTTCCATAAGTACAGCAAGGCTCGAGTGTTACATATAGATATGCCCCCCTTGCGGCCGCTTTTCCGGCAGAATTGATCGCATTTATTTCCGCATGCGCCCCGCCCGCCCGCCTGTGCCAGCCGCTGCCAACAATTCCGCCGTTTTTGACTAATAACGCCCCCGCCATCGGGTTCGGACTGACCTGCCCTCTCCCCTTCTCCGCTAGGCGAATCGCCATCGCCATGTATTGCTCATCTCTCATCACAATTTTCTCCACAGTCAAAAATTCCCGGCAAAAACCAAAGATTCCGTTAACATAGCACAAAAGCGCGGTCTATCACTGGTTGTCTTTTGTAAAATTTAGAATAAGGAGCCAATTGCAAAACTCAAAACCGATGCCGATGAAGGAGATTATGAAATTCAGACAAGCCGCAAAACCGGAGGCATACCCAAAGCGGTATGTCGAGGA
>JAGVIF010000344.1 GCA_020056205.1 Lentisphaeria bacterium
CGGCCTGCGGTGAGCTTGCCCGCAGTGAGCTTGTTTGCGGTGAGCTTGCCTGCCCTGAGCTTGCCGAAGGAGTCGAACTCGTCGAACTTGTCGAATCCGGAGTTCGAGAGCGCTGAAATGCGAAAGTGTAGCACAGGCATCTTGCCTGTGAAAAAATTAGAAAGTAGAAAACCTAAAACATAAAACTTAAAAACAAAGGCACTAATGATAGACAACTCAAGGGACATCGCCGAATATATCCACATGAACGACGGATTTATGATACTTACCCACATCAATCCGGACGGAGACGCGATAGGCTCGGCCGCAGGGCTTCTCCGGATTCTGCGTTCGCTCGGAAAAAGATCGGAGTTTTTCATGCCGGAAAATTTTTCCCCAAAATACCTGTCCCTTACAAACGGGCTGATAACTAAAGGACCGCCGGATATAAGCTCATACCCGACAATTATATGCGTTGATTTCAGTTCGCCTGAAAGGGTGTCATTGCCGGAGAAAACCAGGCTCCAAGACCTCAAAAACTTCATAATAAACATAGACCACCATCCGGACAATCAAATATTCGGAAACCTCAATCTTGTTGACCCGGGCGCGTCCGCCGCCGCCCAAGTCATATTTAATCTTGCGAAATTCGCAGACTGGCCGATATCTCCGCCCGCCGCAAACTGCCTCCTCGCAGGCATACTGATGGACACCGGCGGCTTCAAATTTGACAACACAAGCCCTTCAGCGTTAAGGGCGGCGGCGTCCCTGATAGAACTTGGAGCGGACTACGCATCGCTTGTCAGAGAACTTTTTTTCTCAAAGAATATCGGCATGGCGCGCGTTGAATCTGAAATAGTGAAAGACCTTATGAAAACCGCTTTCGACGGCAAGTTCGCATGGGCTGTCATAGAAGACAGTCTTTTCACCAAAAACGGGCTTGACCCACGCGAAAGCGAAGGGCTGATAGACGTTATCAGATGCATAGCCGGAACCGTGGTTGTCGCTTTTCTCTATAGAAATGACGACGGGATGCGGTTTTCTCTAAGGTCGAAAGATCCATCATTTTCGGTTGGAAAAATTGCCAGAAAAATCGGCGGCGGCGGGCACGAACTGGCCGCCGGCGGATTCATAAAGACTGACAGCATTAACGACGCCGAAAAAATACTTCTCAACGAAATTGGAGATAAACTGAATGCCGGATAACGCTGCGGAAAAACCGGTTTTTATGCAAAGCGGAATTTTGCTTGTTGACAAAGCGCCCGGATGGACAAGCCACGATGTCGTCAACTTCATAAGAAGAGCTTTCAATATCAGGAAAGCGGGACACTGCGGAACGCTTGATCCAAGAGCCACCGGCCTGCTCGTTATTCTGATTGGACAGGCCACAAAAATGAGTCAGGAACTTACCGGATCCGACAAGACATACGAAGCTTCTATAATTTTCGGGATAGAGACCGATTCGCAGGACATGGACGGCAAAATAATTTCCGAAAAGGGATGCGCAGGCCTTTCAGAGACTCGGATTAGGGAGGTTTTTTCAAGATACATCGGAGAGATGGAGCAGATTCCTCCGATGTTCTCGGCGTCAAAGCGCTCCGGGAAAAAACTCTATGAGTTGGCGCGGCAGGGGATAGAAATAGAGAGAGACCCCAAGAAAATAACACTCCATTCTTTAACGGTGGACAAAATATATCCGCCCTACACCGATTTCACGCTGAAATGCTCGAAGGGAACCTACGTAAGAACACTATGCCGCGACATCGGCAAAGAACTCGCCTGCGGCGCCGCTCTGTACAAACTGCGCAGAACCGAAAGCGGAAATTTCAAAATCAAAGACGCCCGCTCCATTGAAGAGGTGCGCGCGTGGACGCAGGACGACCTGCGCAAAGCCCTAGTAAATATTCACTGAATTCGCACCCTTTGTGGAGTACTTTTATGAAAAGAACGATGGACAGAAGAACTTTTATCACTTTGGCCGGGGGCGCGGCGCTTTCAACAGCATTCTTTTTTCCTTTCCATATTTTTTCCTCCGATAAACGCGACGGGATGGAACCATTTCACTGGGCGCGCCTAAAATTCGAATTGACCAAGGATGCCCCCGACAAATGGAATGCGCATCCGTGGGGGGATGAATTCTTCCTTGACATGCTTCAGGAATATACGAATCTCAATGTTGACAGGACATGGTATGTGGCGCCCCTCGACAATCTTGATGAAATGATCAAATACCCTTTCATATTTATGACGGCCGAGGAGGAATTTGGATTTTCTGAACTACAAAGAAAAAATTTTGCCGAATATCTCAATAGAGGCGGTTTTATTTTTGCGGACGACTGCGTGTCGCCGGGCGGAGGAGATTTTTTCTTCGCGGACGTGAAAAAGAAGGTAGAAGACTTATTCGGACAAAAAATGGTCAGGCTCCCGGATGATCATGAAATCTACAGATGCTTTTTTAAATTGAATGGACTGCCTCATATACAGGGTAAAAGTCACGGCGGGTGGGCTCTTTTCCTGAACGGAAGGATGGCTGTCTTTCTCAACGCCGGAGACCTGCATTGCGGCTGGTGCAGTTTCAAACTGAGAAAGACCAACGGAAAATCATGGTTCACTGAGGAAAAAGAACTCAACTCGGTAAAGATGGGAATAAATATTCTTACTTATGCTATCACTCATTAGCCCGCTTATTTCATGAAAAATGCGGATACAAAACTTATGATTGCTATTTCCAAGGAGTCAGAATAGGGAAGTTCTAAAGGGAAAAGACTGAAGGCTGAAGGAAAAAGAGAAAGAAAACTTTGTGTCTTGGTGGTTTAAAAATCTTAAAACCTAAAATCTAAAACTTAAAACATAGAAGTGTGAAACAAAGACACTAAAAAATTCAGAGTGAACATGCTATGAGAGAAAAATTTTTTATCTTTGCCGTTTTATTATTTTTTACGGCTTGTTTTCCGCCCCTGCCCGCGGATGAATATGCCGTTATTCTTTCGTTGAAATCCGGCGACCAGAAATTATTTGACACGAATATTTCATACTGCAAAGACCTTGAAAGCATCTTGTCAAAGGCCGGTTTGAAGAAAGAAAACATAATAATTTTTTTTGAAGGCGGGAATGCAAATTATCGGGGATCTCTTGAGTCCGCGCCGGACAACATTTCGGCTAAATTCAAATCTTTAAAAGATGCCGCGAAGGAAAACGACACCCTCTGGTTTTTTATATTCGGGCATGCGAATCTTAACCGGCGC
Source organism: Lentisphaeria bacterium (assembly GCA_020056205.1). Taxonomy (GTDB): domain Bacteria; phylum Verrucomicrobiota; class Lentisphaeria; order Victivallales; family GWF2-50-93; genus JAGVIF01. The sequence goes on from JAGVIF010000344.1 coordinate 3,225, forward strand.
GGACTAAGCCTGGCAACGGAACAAACCCGTTTGAACGCGGAAACTTTAAGCGGATGGCTCAATGATTTGCCATGTGTCCAGATTATTTTCTGCATGAACACGCAAAGCAATAATTTCATGCGGATTCTCGCGGGGCGCTCCGACAGATTCATTTTCACCGCGACGAACAACGATAACCAAATAAATCCGCCGCTGCTTCCGACATATCTTCTGCGGGAGTGGAAGGAAAATCCGGACGCCCCCCTTGCGAAAATCTTCGAACGCGCTTCAGAACTCACACAGAACTATTACGTTGAAAATCAAATGGCGATTCCTGAAGTCCCGCAGTTTTACGACGGAAATGACATTTTTCAGTTTCCATTCAAAAACTTCGACGACAGCGTTTTAAGCAAAATTTCGCTGCTGAACGCTGAAAACGCGCGCGCCATTGTTTCAATCAAACGCGGCAAAGAAGATATTGCGCGGACAATTTCAGACGCCCCCGATAAAAGAGAGGAGAAAAGCGGGCCGTCCCACGAACCTGATAACGTCAAACCCGCCGGTGGCAAATTTGCGAAATTCGCAGAAGATATTCCCGCCAATGCGCCGACTGAAGAAACCCTTAAACTGCTCCAAACCGCAGTGGCCCTGAAGGAAAAATATAAAGACTTCAGCGCATTCTTTTGCGAGACCGCCTCCGAGTATTCCGTGAACACTGATTTTTCAGAAGACACCACGGAGAGGAACGCTGTTTATCTTCTCAAAGACATCGCCGCGGAAACATACGGCGCGCTTGTGTTAAAAGATTCCCCGCCCGACAATGAACTGAACATAAAAAGGGCAAGAATCATCTATCCGGACGGATCTTTCAGGGAAATCAAACCCGTCGTCTCAATAGACAAATCGGCGCGCGCGCGTTTTCACCGGCTTAAGTTTCCCGGCGCGAAAGCATCGTGCGTAATTGACACCGTGATAAAATATTCCGCAAGACCGCAGACGCGCCTGCCGGAATTCAACAAAGAATTCATAATCCAAAGGAACATTCCCGTCGTCTCGTACGAATTAAAGCTCAAGCTTCCTAAAAATCTCTTTTTTCGCAGCAAGCTGTATAATCATGCCGACGTTCTACCGGTCGTCGAAGAAAACAGTTACAGCAAAATCCTGACATTCGCCTTCAAGAATATAGCCGCCTTTGAAGCTCTCCCGTACGATCCTCCGTTCAATGATTGCGCCGCGAGACTCCACATTTCTTCAATGAAAGACTGGGGCAGTTTCAGAGATTGGCTCGAAAGAATTATGAAGGATAGCGGCGCTATTGACCCGGAGACCGCAAGCCTTGCGCAAAAACTGACAGCCTCCGCGAACAATGACGCGGAAAAAGTCAGGGCTGTTTATGAATTTCTATGCGAACTTCGCTACGACACGACACCGATCGGCTCAAGGGCATTCCGTCCGAGACTCCCCGGTGAAGTCTGCGCAGAGAGATACGGCGACTGCAAAGACAAGGCAAATGCCCTCATCGCGATGGCGGGCTCGCTCGGCATAAAAGGATATATAGCGCTCATAAATCGTTTTTCTTCAACGGATTGCGATTTTCCCGGATGGCAGTTCAATCACGCTCTCGCGTTCTTTCCAAAATTGCCGGGATACGAAAACGGCCTGTGGTGCGACGCCACGGACGGCTCAACGCCTTTCGCGTCCCTTCCGCCCGGCGACATCGGGAGAACGGCATTCATAATGCTTGACAAATCCTTTGAATTCAGGAAAATTATTCCGCCGAACAATGTCGTGAATTCTCTATCCGAAGAGATAGAAATTTCTATTCTGCCTGAAAACAGGGCAAGCGCGGATTTAACCCTGAAAGCGACCGGCTTGAATGACTACTATTTAAGACAGGCGCTTAAAGGGGCAAGCCCCCTGCAGAAAATTCAGATTGTTCAGGACATTGTAAACTGTTCATTTACAGGATTTTCCGTGAAGGAAGTTTCCGCGTCTCCGCCGGAGGAGCTTTTAGGTTTTCTCATAGTGAAGGCGAAATGCGTTTCCGACGACATACGTCTGCCTCTCTCAAATATTCTGCCGCCTTACGATTTCTGGCGGTCCGTTTCCGCACCGTCGAGGGACCGCCTTCTCCAACTCAACGACAACCAGCCTTTCACGGTTGTCCAGCGGATAAAAATCAACGGAACTTTCTTTCCCCAAGTAACTTATGAAGACAAAAATGACTTATGCGAAGTATCGTTCAAATCGGCGCGCGGCGAAAATTCCTCCGAGATGGAGATTAAAATATCAGTAAAAAATACTTTGATAAACCCGGAAGATTATCTCAGGTTCAGAGATATGATTGTAAAGTGGTATTCAAAATTCAAAATAAAAGAGGACTGAATTCTTATGAACGAAAAAACTCCGCGGAACGCTTCGGAATCAATAGATGCTCTTCCCATCCTTGTGTCAAAAATCAAGGCCGAACTTAGGAAGCGCATCATCGGGCAGGATGAACTCATAAATCAGCTTATTGTTGCGATTTTCGCAAGAGGGCACTGCTTGCTGATCGGAGTTCCGGGTCTTGCCAAGACACTGCTGGTACACACCTTGGGCGAAATCGCGGATCTCGAATTCAGCAGAATACAGTTCACACCGGACATGATGCCGATGGATATAACAGGCAGTGAAATACTTGAGGAGGATCATGCCACCGGGCACAGAGCATTCAAGTTCATGAAAGGACCGGTTTTTTCACAGTTAATTCTTGCGGATGAAATAAACCGGACGCCGCCGAAAACCCAGGCGGCCCTGCTTGAGGCTATGCAGGAGAACAACGTAACCGTGTCGGGAAAAAAATATCCACTCAAACATCCATTTTTCGTCCTCGCCACGCAGAATCCGATTGAACAGGAGGGCACTTATCCTCTGCCGGAGGCGCAACTTGACCGCTTCATGTTCAGTTTAAATGTAACCTATCCAAAGTTCAATGAAGAGGTCGAAATACTGCTTTCAACGACACAAAACAAGGCCGAAAAACTTGAAAAAGTCGTTACAGCAAATGAAATAATAAATCTGCAGACCGCAGTAAGAGACATTCACACGCCTCAATCGGTTGCCGAATACGCGGTTCGACTGGCGAGTTCAACGAGGCCTCACACCGCCAATGCCCCCGAACTGGTGAACAAATATCTGCGGTGGGGGGCGGGTCCAAGGGCGTCTCAATACTTGGCTCTCGCCGGAAAAGTGTATGCCGGCATGGACGGACGCTTCAATGTCGCAGTTGAGGATATAAAACGTTCGGCAATGCCGGTCATGAGCCACAGGATAATTTTAAATTATCAAGCCGAGGCGGATATGAGAACCCCTGAAAATATCATCGAGGAACTTCTCGAATGCGCAAAACCGTAATTTCCAATCCTTTATCTTCCGAATTCCTCGACACGGAGCTTCTGAGCCGTCTCCCAAACCTTGAAATAAGGGCGCGCTTCCTCGTAAGCGGCTTTCTTTCAGGACTGCACAAAAGCCCGTTTCGCGGCTCAAGCGTCGAATTCAAGGAATTCAGAGATTACCAGCCCGGCGATGAATTGAAACTGATTGACTGGAAGGCTTACGCGAGGACAGACAGGCTGCACGTCAAATTGCGCGAGGAGGAGACAAATATGACGGTGAACATTCTGCTCGACAAAAGCGCGTCCATGAACTACCGCAGCGGCGGCGCGTCAATGACAAAATGGGATTACGCCCGCTCGCTCGTCGCCGCTTTTCTTCTTTTTCTGCACAGGCAAAGAGATGCCGCCTCGCTTTCTTTCATCGGAGAAAAACTTGAAACCATGAGTCGTCCGAGCACCCGTTCATCCCATTTTCATCAACTGATGGCGGCCCTGCACAGAGATTCTGACAGCAGAGAATCGAGGATAGCTGATTGTTTCGCGTCTTTGCTCCCTCTCGTCAGAATGAGGTCAATGGTTCTTGTTTTTTCCGATTTTTACGAGGAGGCTCAAAGACTGAAAAATATTTTGAGCCATATGCGCCGCCTGAAGTGCGAGATACTGCTTTTCCACATCCTCGATCCTGCGGAACACAGTTTTGACTTTGAGGATTCTATTCTGTTGGAAGAGCTTGAGACATCGGAAAAAATCCATCTCTCCCCGGATCTCGTCCGCAAAGAATACGCGGAAAAAATTGAACATCATATGGGGCAAATCCGGGACCTGTGCGCCGACAAAAGCGAATATATCATCCTGAACACGAAGACATCGCCGATACATGCTCTCGGAAAATACCTGGCAAAAAGGAAACTTCTGCAATGATTCAACTTGCCTTCACAGCTTTTCTCGGTGGATTGGCGGGAATATCTGTTCCTATAATTCTGCATTTCATCAGGAAAAAGCCGACCGAACCGGTCTCTTTTCCCTCATTCATGTTCCTGCGAAAAAGCGTTATAGTCAAGCAAATCCGCAATAATATCCGGAAATGGATTGTTTTGATTCTCCGTTGTCTTGCTCTAATCCTCCTTTCCCTCGCCTTTTCCTGGCCTTATATTCCTGAGTTCAGCAAAAAATCTGACAGCGCCGTCGTCTTTCTTTGGGACAACTCGCTCAGCATGACGGCAAAACCTTACTCCGGCGGGATGAGGAAAAAATTCATGGCAATGCTATCGAAAACCGACTCGAAAAATCCCGCTCTTGTCGGCATTGTCTCAGACAAAACCGCGTGGCCGCCGAAATTCAGTTCCGACCCGAAAACCCTGATTGATTTTTTTGAAAAAAACACGCCTGGATACGGAATCAGTTCGTTTGAGAACGCAATCCGCCAAGCTGATTTAAAACTCAGAGAAAATCCGGCGAAAAATAAGAAAATCGTCTTGATCACGGACAGACAAAAACATCCGTAGCAAAAAGTCAGGATGGATTTGCCGCTTTCCCCCTCCGTTGATTTTCAAGTTGAATTTCCACAAAAGCCCGGTTTCAGAAACGCCGCAGTTACATCGGCTGAAACCGCCAGCCCTTTCACGGCGTCAAACAAAAAAATAATATTGAATATAACTTTGAAAAATTTCACGGATTCTCCGGCAAAAGGCGTTTTGCGCGTCGCGCTCGGACAAAAAAATGTGTTTTCCGAAGATATGGAACTCTCCGCCAACGACACCTTAAAAAAAACAGTATTTCTTACGCCTGAAAAATTTGCCCCCGCAGACGGTTCGGTTGAATTCGACACAGACGACGACATAATCCCGGACAATACCCGTTATTTCGCTCTCAACCCTGTGAAACTTCCGCGGATCGCAATCAGCGGCAAAGATAATTTGTCTTATTTCATCAGACTGGCTTTTCAGCCGTCCGCCGCAAATAAATCAGCCGAAATCCTGCCTTTAACCGCTGAAAACATCGCTAAATCCGACTTGCTTATTTTGATGAATGATATTCCGGATGACGCCATTTCGAGTGTTATGAATTTCATAGAGGAGGGAAAATCCGCCGTCGTCATGGCCGGAGAAAAAGCGCGCGCGAATAAAACCCTCCTGCGCTTCGGAATAAAATTATCCCCGCCGCGCAATAATGAAACAGAACATTTTTCGGAGATAAATTTCGAACATCCGGTGTTTAAAAAATTTTCCGAAGTGAAAGTTGGCGGTTTCTTTGAAATAGCCTTTTTTAAAACCGCTAAACTGAATCTGCCGGAAGGATGCGATATTCTCGCTGTGTTTTCAAACGGAGACCCCGCAGTAGCGGAGTTGAAGATAAAAAAAGGAAAACTAATCGTAATCGCCTCCACGTTTGAGCGCGAATCATCGGACTGGGCGATACACCCGACTTTCCTTCCTTTTATGAGGGAACTTTTAAACTACTGCGTCGGCGCCGGAGAAGAAAAAACTTCCCTGCATATCGGCGGGTTCATCCGCGCCAAGGGAACTGAGGGTGTCATTGACCTGAAGACATCCGCGCTCGTCGGCGACGGAAACGGTTTTGCTCCAACATCGCCCGGAAACTATCAACTGCGGGATCACGCCGGAAAAATATTCAGCGCGAACACCCCACCGGAAGAGTCGGAGCCGCTCCTGCTCCCTGAAAATTTTGATTTTTTAAAATTAATTTCAACCGAAAAAAACTCGGAGAAAGAAATGTCTCCGGCCGCAATTCATCCTTACGGAAAAACATTCTGGCGGATTATTCTGGCCGCGTCAATGATATTGCTTTTCTCCGAGCTGCTCATTTCAAACAGAACCGCTCTCTAACCTAAGTTCTTGATAATAAACAATGTATGAACTGCAATGCAGTTCCACTACCGTCCCGCGGATGATTGGATGGCAAACAAGAAGTAGCGCAAGCCTCCGGCTTGCATTTTTTTTTCTTGACGTACCATAATCGTCCCGATTGTGGAATTCAAAATTTCCGGATTCTACCATTCCATGTAATCTTCATCTCCTACGACTCCGTTCAGTTTTTTTCCGATTATTTTCTCTTTGTTTTCCTCGCGTTTTTTAATGAATTCATGGAGTTCTTCAACCGCCTTCTGAAGAGATTTCAATTCATTTTTATTCAGTTTCATTTTAAGATCGAATCCGATGTTGAGCTGCTCTTTCAGTTCTTTCTTGAGATCTTCTATTTTTGATTTGTTTTTCTCGGCGCTTCCGTCTTTGAGACCACTTATTTTGTCGGAGATATCTTCTATTTTTCCGTCAACTTTCTCTATTTCAATTGCATCTTTGACGCCTTCCGGGTTGTCGCCGCCAATATCCATCAATTCATCTATTTTGCTTTCGAGTGAGGCGACGACTTCATCCGGATCGGTTTTTAGCATTTTTTCTAAGTCCTTAATGGATTCGACGGCGTTTTCCGTGTAGTATTTGAGGATTTTCTCTGCGGCATCGCGTTCTGAGCCTTTTTCACCGCCGTTGTCGTCATCGTCAGGCGTAGCATCATAATTGCTTAAAACAATCTTATAAACCTCCCCCATTGTTGTCGGTTTTTTCTGATCCGCTTTTGTGCTGTCGTCGTCCCCCGCAAAGCCGAGAACTGAAAAAAACAGTGTTCCCGCCATGACGCACGCCGTTAGAATTGTTTTTTGTTTCACTTTCCATCTCCTTTTTTAAATTTCTTTTAAAGATATTTTAAATTCATTTATGTTGTCGCGCATCTTCTTAAATCTTCTGTCAGTTATGCTTTTACTCAGAGATTTGACCGGCCTGATATCAGAATCTGCAAGCTTCTTGCTTATTCTTTTGATTTTATATCCGATATCCCAGTCAAGAATATCCTTGCCGGCGGATTGACTGATTACTCTTTTCTCTTGAGGTATGATTTTTCCGTTCTCGATATTGATTTGATTATGATAAAAATAAATAAAGACTGTTGCCGATGTTATGGAGATAATAAAAACAGCCGCCAATCGTAAATATATGGACGTGCTGCGCGCATATTTTCTTTTCTCTGAGAGTGCGCCATCGAGTTTGCGCAAGCGCTTCTCATCGAGTTTGGCGAACGAATAATTTACCGAAGAGAGTTTCTGAATATCCTTTTCGATTTCAATCTCTCTACGGCAGTTGTCGCAATTTGAGGAATGCTCATGCCATTTACCGCGCTCTTTCTCGTTGCGGAAAAAATTTTTCTTTAACTTTTCACATTCGGATGTTTTCATCGGAAATTCCTTTTATTTCATTTCTCAGAAGCGAAATAGCTTTTTGCATCCGCCATATGGCAGTGCCAATAGGGATCCTCATGACCCGTGAAATCTCGTTAAACGTCAGATTCCCGTAATAATGCATAGATATCAGCTCTCTGTATTTCTCAGGTATTTTGGTCATCGCATTGTTCAGGCGCGCGAGTTGTTCATCGGCGAATAAATTATCTTCCCTGTCTTTCGTTTCTTGGTGAAGACACATTTTTATATCTTCGCCTGTCAATTCCTGCTTTTCCTTCCTGAACGCGTCATACATCTTGTTCCTGGCTACCCTGAACAACCACGGCTTAAGTTTTCCGCCGAACAAAAACGAGGGCGGCCTGTTTATCAACTGCAAAAATGTTTCCTGACAGACATCCCTGCCCAGCTCCGTATTATTAGAAGCTAACCCGCAAACATACCGTATGATCGGTCTTTCATAGCGACGGACAATCGAGTAAAAGGCCTCCTCGTCTCCTTTGCTGAACCGCTTCAAAAGAATTTCATCAGTTTCCTCCGCTGCGGGAAATTGAACTTTTTCAGAACACTGTTCTATCAATTTATTCTCCGGATTCAAACGTTATCCATAATTAAAACGGCGCTTGGAAAGAATTATTTGCCGTGAAATAAAGTATTTTTGGGAAATATTGCAAGTTCCAACGATTCTCCCCGCGTAAATATTCACCGAACCCTGTCCTTTCGGTGAATATTTACATCCGAGCCAATTGCAAAACTCAAAACCGATGCCGATGAATGAGATTATGAAATTCAGACAAGCCGCAAAACCGGAGGCATACCCAAAGCGGTATGTCGAGGA
>JAGVIF010000036.1 GCA_020056205.1 Lentisphaeria bacterium
ATTCAGTTGTCGAAACTTTAACATGGAGAGGAATATCAAAATTACAAATATTGAAAATACTATTGCCAAGTTTAGAAATGCGAAAATCGCAGTGTTCGGCGATTTAATGCTTGATGTATATATATGGGGCAAAGCGGTGCGAATTTCGCAGGAGGCGCCGGTGCAGGTGGTTCAAGTAAAAAAACAGGAATACTCGCCGGGCGGGGCATCAAATGTCATAAGAAACCTTTCAGCCCATGGGGCGGAAGTCCATGCCTACGGGGCAATCGGCAACGACGAATTTGCTCTCAAACTCATAAAATTGCTTGAAAAAGAAAGAGCTATAACCGACGGAATACGTTTCTTGAAAGACAGAGGAACTGTAAGAAAAGAGCGCGTCATCGCCGGAACTCAACAACTCCTAAGAATAGACTATGAGGAAACCGAAGACCTCAAAAGCCCGATAAGAGATTCTATCGTCAACGATATTCTTGACAAAATCAAAAAACGGCAATTCGACGCCGTCATCATCGAAGACTACGCAAAAGGGCTCGTCAACGCCGAATCCGTTGAGAAAATAGCGGGATCGTGCTCTAAGGCCGGAATAATATGCGGACTCGACCCGCATCCAAGCCACCCCTTCAACGTGAAAGGAATAACTTACATGACGCCAAACAGACAGGAAGCCTTCGCCTTGGCCGGAGTTTTCTGCCCTGAAAAATCTCTTCCCCCGTCCTCCGATCCCAATTTGAGAAATGTGGCTAAGAAACTGACCGCGAAATGGCAGCCCCGGGAATTGCTCATAACACTCGGAGCCGACGGCATGGCCTTGTTTGACAAAAAAAATCGCGTTCCGAAAATAATACCGACGAAGGCGCGGGAGGTCTTCGATGTGTCCGGAGCCGGAGACACGGTGATCGCTATATACACTTTGAGCCTTGTCGCAGGAGCCGGCAAAGAGGAAGCCGCGGAAATTGCGAATCACGCCGCCGGAGTAGTGGTTGGAAAAATAGGAACCGCAACCGCCTCTCCCAATGAAATAATCGAAAGCTTCAAACGTCATTGATGAAAATATTAATTGTTATTCCGGCAAGATATGCAAGCGTCAGATTTCCGGGCAAGCCGCTGGCAATGCTCGGCGCGAAACCAATAGTGCAATGGGCTTACGAAAACGCGGCGAAGGCCGTCAGAGGCGTTCCGGCCGTCGTGGCAACCGATAACATGGAAATATTCGATGAAGTCAGAAAATTCGGCGGGGAAGCCGTAATGACCTCGCCTTCGCATCCGTCAGGGACAGACCGCGTCAAGGAGGCGCTTGACAAGTATATGCCGGACGCCGACGCCGTAGTGAACCTGCAGGGAGACGAGCCGTTCGTTCCTCCAAAACTCATATCCCGAATTATTGCCGAACTCAAAAATAACCCCCTCTCGGAAATATTGACGGTCGCAGTCAAAACGAAGAGGAATAAAATCGCAAACAACCCCAATGTCGTAAAAGTCGTAATGAATTCCAAAAATGAGGCATTGTATTTCAGCAGACATCCAATCCCTTTTTTAAGAGAGGGCGGCTCCGAAATGGAACTCTACAGACATTGGGGCATATACGCCTTTAAAAGGGCTTCCATAGAAAAATTCGTGTCCATGCCGGAATCAAAATTGGAGAAATGCGAAAAGCTCGAACAACTGCGGGCTCTTGAGAACGGAATGAAAATCTCCGTTCTGACAACCGACGAGTTCAGCATAGGCATAGATACCCCTGAAGACCTTGAGGATGCGAAAAAATTTCTTGATTCAAACTGCGCAAGTTTTCAAAGGTGATGTAGATTTCGAGATGACAAATTTTAAAATATCCGAAAACATAAAAACCGGCAAATCACTCATCCTGATAGCAGGGCCGTGCGTCGTAGAGGACAAAAATATTTGCCTTGATACAGCGGAATTCGTCTCAAAAACCGCGAAAAAATTAAATTTGCCTTATATTTTCAAGGCCTCATACGACAAGGCAAACCGTTCCTCCGTAAATTCATACCGCGGACCGGGAATCCGGCAGGGACTTGATATCCTTGCCGAGATCAGGGAAAAATTCTGTATCCCAATTCTGACGGACATCCATGAGCCGGAACAGGCCGCCGAAGCCGCGAACGTCGCGGACATAATCCAAATACCGGCCTTCCTGTGCCGTCAGACAAGCCTCCTGATCGCCGCAGGAAAGACCGGAAAAACCGTCAACATAAAAAAAGGACAGTTCATGGCGCCGCATGACATGAAAAACGCGGTGGAAAAGGTCTATTCCACCGGCAATAAAAAAGTTATGCTGACGGAACGCGGCACATTCTTTGGCTACAATAATCTGGTCGTTGACATGAGAGCCTTGCCTATTATGAAGGACTTGGGAACGCCTGTCATCTTTGACGCCACACATTCCGTCCAAACCCCGGGCGGGCTCGGACATGCCTCAGGAGGACAAAAGCAATTCGTCGCCCCGCTCGCAAGGGCTGCGGTTGCAATCGGCATAGACGGAATTTTTCTCGAAACGCATCCAAACCCGTCAAAAGCTCTTTCAGACGGGCCTAACTCACTCTCTTTCAAGGAACTAAAAGAAATTCTAACCGAACTTGCCGCTATTTATGAGCTTCAAAAGAAAAATTTCAAAAATTAAGGCGATTGTCCTCGATATGGACGGCGTTATGACTGACGGACTTCTCGGATACGGGGAGAAAGAAGAAATTAAATTTTTCCACGTAAGAGACGGACACGGCATCAAAATGGCAAGAAGAGCCGGCCTTAAGGTGGGAATCTTATCCGCAAGACAGGCGGAGGCTAACAGACGCAGGGCGCAAGAACTCGAACTCGACTTCTTTTATGAGGGAAGAAAGGACAAAAAAGAGGCATTCCAACAATTACTTTCTGAAAACTCCCTCTCCCCTATGGAATGCGCATACCTCGGAGATGACATCATAGACATACCAATGCTGAAAAAAGCCGGTTTCTCCGCCATCACCGCCGACGCCCCCGAATACATGGATGACTTTTGCGATTTTCGCACTAAAAAAGAAGGCGGACGCGGAGCCGTAAGGGAGTTCATTGAACTCATACTTATGAAAAAAGGACTCTGGAAAAATTTAATGGAAAAATATACGAGCTGAAAAATGAGCCGCGCCCCGGCATCCGGAATTATCGCAATCTTTGCCGACGCTTTATCGTTGACGCTAGTGCCAATCGCAAAACTCAAAACCGACACCGATGAAGAAAATTATTAAAAAAAATAATTTGAAACCGACAAGCATGTTTCCTTTTTTTGCTAAAAGAAGATATTCGGTTTTTAAACTTATGTTGAGCATTCCGCTCTATCTCGCAATCCTTCTCCTTTTTGACTCTGCGGCGAATGCCCAAAACTCCGATGACACGCCTACTATTCTTAACGACTTCAAACAGCCGGAATACGGCGAACATAGTTCGGATGTCCCCGAAATGATGATATATGGAAAAAAAGCGACAACCGCCGGAGTATTGGTATACCTCGAAGACCTCAGGATCGAATGGCTTGAAGATGCCCTAGACCAGATAAAGGCCACGGTAACAACATCTTATGGAGTATATGACAAATCAACGAAAATCATGAAAGGAGACAAAGATGTCCATTTCGTATCCGATTCGATGACGGTGGACGGAATCGGGTTCACGGCAGACCAACAGAAAAAAAACGTGCGCATAAATTCAAACGTCAAAGTCGTTCTCACCGGCGACCTTAAAACGCTCAACCAAAAAATGAAGGACGGCGATACATCAAACAAAAACACCAGCAACGGAGACAATCCATGAATAAACTCAAGAGAAAATTAACAATCACCGCCGCCATACTGGCAATCGCGGGCTCAGCGCACTACGGCGCTTCGGCGCAGGGCGGAATATCTTTCCTCAAACCGTCAAAGGATAATCCGGATGGAAGAAGCGGGAAGGTTCCGACAGTCATAACATCAGAATTCCTCGACCTCGACATAGAAAAAAATACGGCCGTTTTTCAGAAAAATGTAACGGTTGACGACGAGGAAATGAATATAGAGTGCGAAAAAATGACTATATTCCTCGAAGACACAAAGCCGATCGGGGACGCAAGCGCCAAAAAGAATGAAAAGGAAAAAACAGGCAAACAAATATCAAGAATAATCTGCGAAAAAAATGTGGTGATAACCCGCAAACTCCCGAACGCCAATGGCGGCGGCACGAAACAAACGGCCACAGCCGGACACGCCGACTACGACGTAAAAACGGGCATGATAGTCCTGACCAAAGACCCGGTTCTGAAAAAAGGAAACAGTTCTATCAAAGGCGAAGTGATAACGATCTGGCGGGACAGCGAAAAAGTAAGCGTCAAACACGGAAGCGAACTTATACTCGACTCCGGAACTATTAATGATTCGCGGGAAAAAACAGGCGAACAACCGTTGGAGAATAAATAATGACGCATAAAAACGCGCCGCCAATCATGAAAGCCGAAGGACTTCTCAAAGCCTATCACGGAAGAACTGTGGTCAACGATGTCAATATCAACGTCGCAGGCGGAGAGGTGGTCGGACTCCTCGGCCCGAATGGAGCCGGAAAAACCACAAGTTTTTACATGGTCATGGGATTGATCAGGCCGGACAAAGGAATGATCAGCTTCCGCAACGTTGACGTTACGCATACGCCGATGTTTATGAGAGCAAGGCTCGGAATGGGATACCTCGCGCAGGAACCTTCAATTTTTAGAAAATTAACAGTCCGTGAAAATATTCTCGCAATCCTCGAAACCCTCGACATAAGCGGCGATGAAAGAAGAAAAAGACTCAAAGAACTCCTCGACGAACTCGAATTATCACATCTCGCCAACCAAAAGGCCATGACCCTTAGCGGCGGGGAAAGAAGACGCCTCGAAATCACAAGGGCGCTCGTAACAAACCCGTCTTTTATGATGCTCGACGAACCATTCAGCGGCGTTGACCCTATCGCAGTCTACGATGTCCAGCAAATCATAGCCAGGCTCAAGGAGAAAGGACTCGGAATACTGATAACAGACCATAATGTGAGGGAAACTCTTTCATGCGTGGACAGAGCATATCTCATGTGCGAAGGAAAAATCCTTTGCGAAGGTAACAGTGATTATCTCGTGAACGATGAAAAGGCGAGAGAAATCTACCTCGGCCCAAAATTCACAATGTGATAACGTCATTAAAAAAAAACATAAAACAAAAAAGGAGACAAAAAATGGAAACCATCGTAACAGGAAGACATTTCGAAGTGAGCGACGCGCTCAAAAACTATGTCAACGGCAAAATCAATTCCATCATCTCTGAATATCATAAGATAACAAGCGCCAGAGTAGTCCTCGCACAGGAGAAAACAAGAGCGAAAGCTGAAATAATCATACACGGAAAACATATAAACTATGAGGCCGATTCCGAATCATTCGATATGCACCGTTCAATAGATGAGGCTGTAACAAAAATTGACAAACAGCTTTCAAAGCATTTTGACAAAGTCCAAGACCACCACAAAATATATAAAACCGAAAAACTACAAGAATAATTAGGATAGAGAGCCAGTTGCAAAAGTCAAAACCAGCGCCGATGAAGGAGATTGTGAAATTCAGACGAGCCACAAAACCGGAGGCATACCCAAAGCGGTATGTCGAGG
>JAGVIF010000227.1 GCA_020056205.1 Lentisphaeria bacterium
ATTTTTATTATGCCGGAAAGAAGACTCGAAGGAAAAGTCGCCCTCGTTACGGGAGGCGCAAGAGGAATAGGAAAGGCAATCTGCGCGAGACTCGCAAAAGAAGGAGCAAAACTCGTGATAGTTGACATCCTCAAAGACGCAGCGGAAACCACGGCGGAAGAATTCAGAAAAACAGGCGCCGAAGCCATCGCCATTGCCGCTAATGTCGTAAAACCGGACGATGCGGAAAAAGCCGTCAAAGACACTATCGAAAAATTTGGAAAACTCGACATACTCGTCAACAATGCGGGAATCACCAGAGACACCCTCATCATGAGGATGAAAGAAGAAGACTGGGACCTCGTGATAGATGTCAATCTGAAAGGAACTTTCAATTTCATAAAGGCCGCCTCAAGACCGATGATGAAGGCAAGAACAGGGAAAATAGTCAATGTGGCATCGGTAGTCGGAAGGATGGGAAATCCCGGACAGGCAAATTATTCGGCGTCAAAAGCCGGCGTTATTGGGCTCACTAAGACAGCCGCGAAAGAACTTGCCACAAGAAATATCACAGTGAACGCGGTCGCTCCTGGCTACATAATGACGGATATGACCAAGAATATTTCCGAACAGGCCACTGAGGCTTTTATGAGAGTAACTCCTATGCAGAGAGCCGGTTCTCCCGAAGATGTCGCCGGAGTAGTCTGCTTCCTGTCTTCTCCGGATTCGGATTATGTTACCGGCCAGGTCATTAACATTGACGGCGGACTTTTGATGTGATCGATTCAAAAAAAAATCCAAGAATAGAGCTAAAGACTTCGGAATGCGATAATTACGATCTGCTTGATTCGGGAAACGGGCTAAAACTGGAAAATTTTGCCGGAGTAAAAATAATCCGCCCCGAGCCTAAGGCATGGTGGAAAAAAGATTTGCCTGAAAATGAATGGCAGCGCGCGGATGCCGTCTTCGACCCAAAAACGGGGAGATGGTCTCTAAAAACGTCAATCCCAAAAACATGGAATATGACCTTCGGTCCCCTGACTTTCGAAGCGCGGCTCAACGATAATTCCAAACATCTCGGAATATTCCCCGAACAGTCTCCGCACTGGAAATTCATAATGGGCAAAGGCGGACAAAACAAAAACCTGAGGCTCTTGAATCTCTTCGGATACACGGGAGCGTCAACGCTTTCAGCTCTCTCTGCGGGCTTTTCAGTAACTCACGTTGACGCGTCAACCCCCTCAGTCTCGTGGGCGAAAAAAAACCTTGAACTTTCGGGAATGACCGGCAAACCGGTGCGTTGGATCGTTGACGACGCCGTTAAATTCGTCCGGCGCGAAATTCGCAGAAATTCCCGTTACGACGCGATAGTTCTCGACCCGCCCGCCTTCGGAAGGGGACCAAAAGGAGAAATATGGAAACTCGAAAATAACATAACGGATCTGCTCGGCGAATGCCGACAACTGCTCTCCGATAGCCCGGAATTCATAATCATAACAATTTACAACATAGAGGCGTCGGCGATAATGTCCGCAAACATTATCCGCGAAACAATCGGCGAAAAAGGAACAATCTCGTGCGGAGAACTCTCCCTCAAACACAAATCCTCTGAAAAAATCCTCCCGCTCTCAATATTTTCAATCTGGGAAAAATGTTCAATTTCATAAAAGTGCGGATACAATTGAATTTGCAATACAAAATAGAGTATAGGCCTTCTCCGCCTCATCAGGAGAAAAATCTGTTGATTTTAGCAAAATCCTAATTATCTTCATTCTCATATGAAATTAAATTTATTAAGTAAAGGGGCGCTGGAAGCCAAAATAAGCGAAGCCATCATAAATTTTGAAAAAGAATATATGGGACGGGGGCCGCTCGAAGCAAAGACATATATATTCGATGACATTGTCCTCGTAAGGCTTAAAGGTGTCCTGACAAAGGCTGAGCATCAATTGGCGGGAGTCTGCCAGAACAACAGCGAGGGAAGGGATCTTATAAAAAAGATGCGCCAGGCGCTCATCGAAAAAGCCAGGCCTCTTCTTGAGGCTGTCGTAGAGGATATTGTCGGGTTCAGGGTTTTAAGCCTACATACAGATATAAGCACTGTCACAGGCGAAAGGATTATTATTTTCACTTTGACTGAGTCTCCAAAATTTTGAACTCCTTTTTTTTGAAAACTTTTTTATTTTACTTGTAGAAAATTAAATTACCGGTAGTATTGTGTGCTGATTGCAGAATTACGGGGGGCTTGCCTAAGTGCACCTACCGAAAATTAGGTCTTGCATAAGAATCTTATGATGGGTCTTTTTGCATTTTTTAGAGCTTTGAGTCAGGTTTTAGTGTCTATAAAATAATAGAAGCTGGACTGAAAAAGGGCTGGGAGCCGCGATTGTTCCGCGTCTCCCGGCCCTTTTTTGTTATAGATAGAAAAACAAAGGAGAAGAAATGAAAGAAAGCATACTGTCGCCGCTTGCGAAAGCGCTTAACGATGACATTGCCGGTTCGGAAAATTGCGCGTTTGAAGTCTTGTCGGAAAAAGGGAGGAGAATATTTTTCCCTTCAAAGGGAATACTTGGACAGTCGGCCGAGGCTAAGAAAACCGAAATAAACGCCACGATAGGAACGGCTTTCGAGGAAGATGGATCACCTCTGTGCCTCGAGTGCATAGAGGAACTCATCAAGCTCCCTTCCCAGTCATTATTGTATACGCCGAGTTACGGCCTGCCGGAGATCCGCGAGCGATGGAAGGAGATGATTTATGAAAAAAACCCCTCACTCGCGCACAAGGAAATAAGCCTGCCTGTTGTCACTGGCGCACTTACTCACGCATTAAGCGTATCCGCATATCTCTTTGCCGATAAAGGCGATAAGATAATACTCTCAGACCTCAACTGGGACAATTACGAGCTGATTTTCGAACAAGGGTTCGGAGCGGAACTTGAGACGTACAAGACATTTGAAAACAATGCCTACAACATCAACGGGCTAAAAGAAAAGCTTCTGGAGCCAGGTGATAAAAAGATACTTCTTCTCAATTTTCCGAACAACCCCAGCGGATACACCCTAACCGAAAAGGAGGCATTGGAGTTGTGCAAGACACTCCATAGTGCAGCCGAAACCGGAAAGCATATCGTTGTAATACTCGATGACGCCTATTTCGGTCTCGTATATGAAGAAGGGATATTTAAGGAATCACTGTTTTTACATCTTGCGGACATTCACAGGAACATACTGGCAGTGAAGCTGGATGCCCCGACCAAGGAGGATTATGTCTGGGGGCTCAGAATCGGATTTATGGCTTTTGGGATCAAGAATTCGACAGCGGCGCAATATAAGGCAATGGAGGCGAAAGCCGCCGGGGCAGTTCGCGGCAGTGTATCGAATTGTTCAAGCATCGGACAACATATCCTTTTAAAAGCATTCTCCAATTCTTCTTACGCTTCCCAAAAGGCAAGCAAGTATGAAATTCTTAAAAGACGATACTTGAAAATCAGAGAAATACTTGCCGCGCACCCTGAATATCAGGAGTCTTTTGTTCCTGTCCCCTTCAATTCCGGCTATTTCATGTGCGTAAAGCCCATAGGCGCAGATGCGGAAGCGGTGAGAAAAGACCTCCTTGCATCGTATGGAACCGGGGTGATTGTCCTCTCAGGTCTGATTCGAATCGCATTTTCCGCAGTCCCTTACAACAAACTCGATCTTTTATTTTTCAACATTGATTCATCGGTAAGAAAGATTAGTAGTATGCGATCTCCGAGCGCATAAAACAAGATTTGAGAATTGCTCTTTGCGCCCGGAGGTCGCAAGCTACTTGCTCTATGCGCGAAGGGCTTTGGATATAAAGCGGCGCACCTCCGGGGCTGGTACCCTGAGCAAGTCGAAGGGGAAGGCTCCGGGGGTTGTTTGCAATTGGGTCAGACTAGAATGGCGCTAAGTTAAGCCTCAAATCAGGAAAAAATACGCACGCTAAAGCCGTGAACTCCAACGATTTTTCCGCTTAACTTAGCGCCATTCGGCTCAGACTACAAAAGGTTTATGGAGACACCCTGTGTATAAATCTATGCCGGCAATTTTCTTAGATCGTGACGGTACGCTTATTCATGACCGGGGCTATCTGCGGAGTCCGGATGATGTCGTTTTCTACAGTCGGACTATTGATGCGCTTAAAATGCTGCAGAAGAAATTTGGGTTGTTTATTATAAGCAACCAGAGCGGGATTGCAAAAGGTATGCAGAGCATTAAGGAAACAGAAAAAGTCAACAGGCATATCATCAACCGATTGATGACAGAAGGAATAAAAATAAAGGATTTCTATTATTGTCCCCACAAAAGGGAAGACAATTGCCATTGTATGAAACCCAAACCGTATTTCGCCCAGAAAGCGGCCGCTGAGCACGGAATCTCTCTGTCCGGTTCTTTTTCTATTGGAGACCATCCTCATGATGTTGAGCTGGCTCGCAATTTTGGCGGCGCTGGCGTTTATGTTCTTACCGGGCACGGAAGAAAGCATGTATGCGAACTTCGCAAAGATGTATTTATAGCGAAAAATATTCTTGCCGCGGCAAATTATATTTTAAATAAGCCCGTGTCGGAAAGTGGAATGGGAACTGTCATCAACGACAGACTGCGCCGTGCTGCCACAAGAAGACGAACATTTAACATGTCGAATTAAAAAAAATAGGATATTGCCAATGAAAAACTTGACTCAACTTTTCAAAAACAATCGTCAATGGGCATCTAAAATAACAGAAGTTAATCCTGACTTCTTTCATGATCTAAAAAAACAGCAGTCTCCGGAATATCTGTGGATTGGATGTTCAGACAGCAGAGTTCCCGCAAACGAGATCGTCGGACTCTTGCCCGGAGAGTTGTTTGTGCATCGGAACATAGCCAATTTGGTGATTCACACCGACATGAACTGTCTCTCGGTTCTTCAATACGCTGTGGATATTCTCAAGATTAAGCACGTGATCGTCTGTGGACACTACGGATGTGGCGGCGTAAAAGCCGCAATGGAAAGCCAGTCACATGGCTTGGTTGACAACTGGTTGCGGCACGTTCGTGATACTTGGTGCCGGAACCAGGCGGAGATCGAGGCAATCCCAAACGAATCTGAAAGAAATAATAGATTGTGTGAACTGAATGTGCTTGATCAAGTCATCAATGTCGGCATGACGACGATCATTCAAGATGCTTGGAGACGCGGGCAGAAAATCGCGATTCACGGATGGATATACGATCTTGCCGACGGATTACTGAAGGATTTAGGAGTGTGCATCTCTTCACATGAGGATCTCTGTGTTTTGCAAAAGGAAAAGTAACTTGAATTTTTACATAATGAAAAAAATAAAATATATCAACGCAGGAGAAAACGATGTCGTCAAAAAACATGAAGCTGAATGATTGGGTTTCAGAAATCGGGAAAATGTGTGAACCGGATTCCGTCTATTGGTGTGACGGGTCAAAGTCGGAATATGACAAAATGATTGGACTGATGATTGATTCAGGGCTGGCAACTCCCCTGAAAAAACGCCCCGGCAGTTACCTCTTCCGCTCGGATCCGTCCGATGTTGCCCGTGTCGAGGACCGCACATATATTTCATGCAGAAACAAGGAAGATGCCGGTCCCACGAACAACTGGATGGAGCCGGACAAACTCAAGAGCATCATGAAAGACCTCTACAAGGGTTGCATGAAGGGAAGAACTATGTTTGTCATCCCGTTCAGCATGGGTCCCGTCGGCTCTCCGATAGCCAAAATCGGAGTCGAAATAAGCGATAGCCCGTATGTCGTTGTAAACATGCATATTATGACTCGCGTTGGGACAAATGTGCTTGATGTTCTTGGAAAAGACGGAGAATTCATTAAATGTCTCCATTCCGTAGGGAAACCGCTCTCCCACGGCGAAAGCGACAATGGAGTCTGGCCCTGCGCACCCATAGAGAAGAAATTCATTTCCCATTTTCCCGAAGAAGACACTATCTGGTCATATGGTTCGGGCTATGGCGGAAACGCCCTGCTCGGCAAGAAGTGCTTAGCTTTGAGGATAGCCTCGGTCATGGCCCGCAGGGAAGGATGGATGGCGGAACATATGCTCATTCTTCGTCTTACAAATCCGGCGGGCAGGAAATTCCATATTGCCGCCGCATTTCCATCAGCTTGCGGCAAAACGAATCTTGCCATGCTCCGACCAACTATTCCGGGATGGAAATGCGAATGTATCGGTGATGATATCGCATGGATGAAGCAAGGGCCGGACGGGAGACTTCGTGCTATAAATCCCGAAGCCGGCTTCTTTGGAGTAGCTCCGGGAACCAGTTATAAATCAAATCCAATGGCCATGGAATCAATTAAGGAAAACACGATATTCACGAACGGTGTCCTGACCGACGACGGGGATGTCTGGTGGGAGGACATGGGAGTTCCGTGTGCCCATGGCATAGACTGGAAGGGACGCGAATGGACTCCTGAAAAAGGAGAGAAAGGAGCGCATCCGAACGCGCGCTTCACAACTCCGGCCACTCAGTGCCCCGTCGTTTGTCCCGACTGGGAGGATCCGGCAGGAGTTCCTATAGACATCTTTATTTTCGGCGGACGCCGGACATCCGTTGTCCCTCTGGTGATTCAGTCGTTTGACTGGGATCACGGAGTTTACCTTGGCGCGACATCCGCGTCCGAACCTACCGCAGCCGCTTTTGATGTTAAAGGTAAGATTCGCAGGGATCCATTTGCCATGCTTCCGTTCTGCGGCTATAACATGGGCGACTATTGGACTCACTGGTTTGAAATGGGCGACAAGCTTGGCGATAACGCTCCTAAAATATTTTACGTCAACTGGTTCCGTAAAACAGCCGACGGCAAGTGGCTATGGCCGGGTTTCGGAGACAACAGCAGAGTTCTTAAATGGATGTGTGAGAGGATTGAAGGAAAGGCGGGAGCAGATAAAACACCAGTCGGGATGATGCCGTCTAAAAATGATTTGGACTTGGAAGGGCTTAACATGAATGATTCGGATATTTCAGAACTTTTGAGCGTGGACTCCGCCAAATGGGCGGCGGAAATTCCTGAAATCGAGGAATTCATCTCCGGATTCGGAAGACATATGCCGACAAGAATGAAAGCCCAAGTTGAAAAAATGAAGGCCAGACTGGCCTGATGGGGGGATAGACCATGGACGGAGCGAAATTCGCAGAACTCAGAATCGACGGCAAAGCCTTCAATTTCCCGATAATAATCGGAAGCGAAGGGGAAAAGGCCATTGATATTTCAAATCTTAGAAAAGAAACCGGATACATAACTCTTGATCCAAGCTTCGCCAATACCGGCGCATGCTGCAGTGAAATAACTTATATAGACGGCGAACGCGGAATCCTCAGATATCGCGGCATCCCGATAGAGGAACTCGCTGAAAAAAGACTTTTCATCGAGGTCGCATATTTGTTGCTTCACGGCAATCTTCCCGATGAGAATCAGTACAAGCAGTTCTCCATCCTATTAAACGAACATTCGCTTCTGCATGAGGACATGAGACATTTATTCGATGGATTTCCGAGAGGCTCCCATCCAATGCATATAATGTCGACAATGTTGAATTCGATGGCTACTTTTTATCCCAATGTTGATACTCTTTCCCTCAGCGAGGATATTGACGTTACCGCCACAAGGCTAATTTCAACGTTCAGAACAATGGCGGCGTTTGCATATAAAAAGTCCATAGGCCAGCCTCCAGTCTATCCAAGACCGGATCTTACCTATTGCGCCAATTTCCTCAACATGATGTTCGACTCCCCAGTCAACCCCTACACGATTGATGCTGAAATAGTCGAAGTAATGAATCTGCTTTTCATACTCTATGCGGATCACGAACAGAACTGTTCGACAACCACGGTCCGCACAATAGGGAGCGCGCAGGTAAATCTTTATGCGACAATTTCGGCCGGAGTAAGCGCATTGTCAGGGCCTTTGCATGGAGGAGCCAACCAGGCCGTCATAGAAATGCTTTCGAAAATCCGCTCCGGAGGATATTCGGTAGATCAATTCATCGAAATGGCAAAAAACAAGAATAATCCGGTTAAGCTGATGGGGTTCGGGCACAGGGTCTATAAGAACTATGATCCACGGGCTAAAATAATAAAAGAAGCCACAGTCCGGATTTTGAAGAAACTTGACATTAAAGATACGCTTCTTGACATAGCCATGGAACTCGAGTCAAAAGCTCTTTCCGACAGCTATTTCGTAGAAAGAAAACTCTACCCGAATGTGGATTTCTACAGCGGCATATTATACAGGGCGCTGGGATTCCCTACCAATATGTTCACGGTTCTTTTTGCTCTGGGAAGACTGCCGGGATGGATCGCCCACTGGAAGGAAATGGTCAGCGACAAAAACAGTAAAATAGTTCGTCCGCGTCAGATATACACAGGTAGGACATTGACTCATTTAAAATGAGATCAAATAGGCAATTTTGAGTTATTGCTGTCCAAGTGTTTAAACATTATGAAACTTTTACGAAATTCAACCACGCGATTATGGAATGTCTTGAAAACCAAACAACGGAGGTTCTGCATAATTTAGAAACATTGTTGGCATGTATACTCTATAAGGCTTAAAATTGCGCATAGATTGCGAAGCCAAACTCAAAAGATCGAAGCCGACGACCGGAATAGCGCCGATGCGCCCGGAAAAGGCGCGATATCGTGGGTGCGAAGAGTTGACGATGTGGACGCTTTCGTTGCCGCACTGGGTGAATCCAAGATAGAACCTGCCGGCGAAGAACGGGAAAGGTTTGGGAGAAGAGTAGTAACTTTCCTTGATCCCGAGGGAAACGCCTTCCACATTATCTCAGAAAAAGCCTGAGTAAACATTCACCAAAAGGACGGGGTTCGGTGAATATTTACAGTTCAGCAGCGGCGCGGTTTATGAGTTCTGCAATCGGCTCAGACAACATACTTTACGAATCCTTACCCTCACATTTACTCCGCCGCAACTGCCATTGAGGATTAAGGGGTAAAACAAAAATGATTATTTTTTATCAGATAATGGAACCTTTCTGAATTATTGGTGTCTACACGCGGACGAATGTTTATTAAAATGATAGGATGTTTATGAAATCTACAAAGGTTTTGGTGTTTGTTTTAGGGCTTTCTTCAAATATTATCGCCTTATTTATTTCGGGGTGTGGGAAGGCGACCGAGGAAGATAAAAGTAGTCCTGTTCATAACGTCTCCAAAGAAAAAGACGATCATACACCCAATGCGAAAACAGTTGAGAAAGAAAATTTCAATCCTAAAGAACTTCTCGAACAAACATGTGAACATGAGATCAAAACATACCTCTGTGACGAGTGCCGATATGAAATTGGCATAGTAAAAGCTGAAAAAAGGCTTTTCGAGCCTGATCCGAAAACCGGTAAATCATTTCTATCCAAAATAAAAACCGAGAAAAGAAAAATCTCCACACTGATTTCAGTTACAGGAGAAGTCGGTCTTAATGAAAACAGAACACGCCATGTAAGCTCAAGAGCGGAGGGAATTATAAAATCATTGGAAGTAGACATAGGCAGTATAGTGAAAGAGGGGGGTGTTCTATTCACTATTGACAGCATTGAAATTGGAGTTGCGGTGAACGAATATTTCAATTATAAATCCATTCTCGTGCTCGAATCGCGCAACCTCGAAAGAATAAGAACACTTTATGAGAAAAAAATAGTTTCTGAAGGGGATTTTATTGAGAGTCGTATTAAATATGAAGAATCTCTTACGGCTTTGAGAACTGCGAAAAATAAAATAGAGATATACGGCCTTACCGCAGGGGATATTGATGGAATTAACCCTGAATCCGACGGACAGGCAATTTCAATATTGCCCATCAAATCTACCATCAACGGGACGGTTATTGCGAGACATGCTGTCAGTGGCGAGCATCTTAATCCGAAAGATGACATTATGCCGGTTATGACCGTCTCCGATCTGGACACCTTGTGGGTGCTTGCGGATGTTTATGAGTCTGACCTTAAGGCTCTCCTCGACGCGAATTCTGAAAAGGCCGAATGCGAAATAGAGACATTGTCGTTCAAGGGGAAAATATTCATGGGAACGATTGAAAATATAGGCATGACAATAGATGAAGCCACTCGCACCGTCAAGGTCAGGCTTGCCGTTGGCAATCCTGATGGCATTCTGCGTCCGGGCATGTTTTGCTCGGTTAAAATACCCGTGTCTCCATCCGAGGAGATGACGGCAGTTCCCGAAAGCGCTCTCCTTTCCGATGAAGGAAAAAGTTTTGTCTTCGTGGAAATTATAGAAAACTTTTTTGTCAGGAAACCCGTCAAGACAGGAAGGAAATCTGGTGGATATGTAGAGATTACCGAAGGTCTTAAGCTTGACGAGCAGGTTGTTTCAGTTGGTTCATTCCTTCTTAAGTCCGATGTGCTGAAGGAAAAAATGGGCGCAGGATGCGCGGACTAAGTGGAAGATATCGTAATGGTATAAGTTCAGTAAACCCTGCCTGCCTGTGCGTGCCCGCCTGACTGCGAGCGTTCTCGCTCAGGCGGGCACGCAGACAGGTCCTTTTACTGAAACTTATACAAAAAATAAAATGCGAAATCTATGGTTGAGTTTTTTTTCAGATTTGTCCTTTCCCAGAGGCCGATTATCCTGATTGCCACAGCGGCGCTGTGTGCCTTTGGATTTTTCGCATGGAAAAAACTTCCTATTGATGCCTTTCCGGACGTGACAAATGTTCAGGTCATGATTCTCTCCGACTCTCCCGGACTCGCTCCCGTAGACGTGGAACAAAGAGTCACTCGACCGCTTGAACTTGCGATGCAGGGTCTTCCAGGAGTCACTCAGGTGAGATCACTGTCGAAATCGGCGTTGTCACAGATTTCCATAGTTTTCAATGACGGCACTGATATCTATTTCGCCAGGCAACTTGTTTTTGAAAGAATAGCTTCCGTCAAGGATTCGCTACCGGAGGGCGTTGAAGTCGAACTTGCTCCGATAAGCACCGGTCTCGGGGAAATCTACCAGTACACCTTAGAGAGCGATGAATACAGCGCTATGGAGCTTCGAACTATTCAAAACTGGCTTATAGCC
>JAGVIF010000364.1 GCA_020056205.1 Lentisphaeria bacterium
AGTGAAAGGGAAAAAGAGAAAGAAGTTCTAAAGTTCTAAAGTGCGGGAGTGCGCAAGTTCGGGAGTGGTCGGAATTGTCAGACACGTCAGACTTGTCAGACAGAACTTAAAACTTAAAACCTAACACTTAAAACTGCTTTTGTTGGAGTTCACGGCCCCGAGCTCCTGCGGACACGGGATATTCGACCTTAGCGTGGGTTTTAAAATCCAAAAACTTTTCGTATGTTTCGAGTCTTTCGTTGTTAAAAATCGAAAAATAAAATGTGAAATCCGTTCGTAGTAGCGCAATTTATTGCGCGTTACCAAGAACGGCGTATAAATTCGCCTACTACAAACAAAGCGACGCCGATAACGATACCGACCCCGAATGGCGCTAAGATAAGCCTCAAATCAGGGAAAAACACGCACGGCTAAAGCCGTGAACTCCAACGATTTTTCCGCTTTTAGCGCCATTTGATACCGACCTCCGACCCCGAAAAAAGCGGCAGTTTCAAAGGAGCACCGATCCCCGAGTGCTTGCGCCTCGGGGTTTTGTCGAAATGAAACTGAAAAATACAAGGACATAAGGGACGAAAGGGACAGCAGGGACGATAATAAAAAAACCTTTGTGTCGGAGTTTATCCCGATTCCCAATAGACATCGGGATGCCTTTGTGGTTAAGTTTCAGGAGAGAATTAGGAATGAAGAGAGACTCCCATTTTGATTTCACCCGATATGTCGGATTTCTTATATTTCTCGCGTTCATAGCGCTTGTGGTCGACGCGGCAGGCGAACCGGAGTCGGCGCCTATCATCGGCGTAGAATCTAAAAAATCGCCAAACCCGCCTGCTGCGCCTCCCGATAAAATGAGGAAGAAGCGCTATATCTTCATCGAGGCTGAGGACTGTTTTCAGATTGAGCCGTCATTCAAGATAGCATCGGATGCGAAATGTTCTGGCGGAAAATATCTCACCCACTCCGAGAACACCGGCTCCGCTTGGTCCGGCAACGGAGTCGGAAACGCGAAATATATTCTCGATATCCCGGAAACAGGGAAATACCAACTCTGGGCGCGCGTTTTCTGGGAAAGCGGATGCAGTGACTGCTTCGATGTCTTCGTTGACGGGATGAAACCGGAATTCAGGGAGGGCATATTCAAAGAAGGAACGGATCAGACTCCGGAGATGCTTGGAAAAGATACGGCGCTCTATTTATGGAATTGGATCAACATACAGTTTTTCAATCTTAAAAAGGGCAATCATACCCTTGAATTGAAAAATCATGATGACGGCTCCCACATAGACAAGATGCTCTTAACAAACGATGAGGGCTACGTTCCGCAGGGTGTCTATGAATGGATTTATGAAAGAAAATTCGACAACGGCACAGCGGGAGGATGGCTTTTTTCAACGGATGACTGGAAGATAGGAGACGGGAAAGGGGAAGAGGAAGGGGAAGGAAATTTCGGGCTTGAAAAAACGGGCGGCGCGAACTCCCCCGTAAAATCGGAGACGCTTTCTTGTGCTGAATTATATTTTTCGTGCGAATTGTCGGCGACAAAGGATTTTAATCTTGCCTGCGAAGGAGCCGGTTCAAAAAATACCGTGTTTGCGCTAAAACGCCTTAATGACAAAGAATTTTCCTGCTCAATTTCTGAAGACGGGAAAATTATTTCCGATGGAAAAGTGAATGTTAAAAATCCGGAACGAATTCGTCTGGAATTATTTAACGCAGTGTCATTCAGGGCTTTATGCGTAGACGGAACCGCCGCGTTATTCGTAGACAAGGCTTCACCCTCCTTAGCCAAGATCGAAAAAATCTCATTCGACACAAACAAAACCTCGAAAATAGGAGATATCTTTATGTCTCCTATGGGCGAATTTCATACCGGCAACAATTTCTATTACGAGCCGGGTCCAGTTAATTTCAGGTTTGAAAAAGGAAAATGGCGAAGGACAAGCGGCGGAATGGCCGCCCAGACAAAAGGCGGCACGATATTGACCGGCGGGCGGTGGTGGAATAATTTCCAGTTCGCCTTCATGTTTTTCCCGCCTGAACGGGGAAAAAACGAAGTCCTTTTCTGTTACAAAGACGCTGACAACACATACTCGCTTGACATTGCCGAAAAAGAACTAAGCCTCATAAAAACAAAGGACGGAAAAAGCGCAAAACTTGCCGGCGCCAAAGTCAAATTTCTAAAACCGAAAAATGACAAAGTCTTCAATGGTTTTCACAAGAATCGTATCTCGATATTCAAGTCTCACGATAAGATTCTTGTTTTTCTCAACGCCCAGCGAATAATAGATGCGCGGGACGGGGATTTTTTATCCGGCGAAATGGGTTTTCAATCGGATAGAGCCAGTTCTTTCATCGTTGACGATGTGGAAATATCTTCGATCGCGGAATTGCCCAAAGACGATAAAAACGAAGCGATAACCTGGTTTGTGATGAAGCCGCTTGAAATCGTCAGTTGCGTTCTTGACAATAATACCTCGACCGGATTCCCGATACCCGGCGAGGAACGCGAGAAGATAAGATTCGAAGAATTGGCGCGGAAAACCGCGAAATTAACGGGAACCGACAAAATCCCCTTCAATGCCGTTGTTATAGATAAACAGTTCCTCTCATTCAGGAATCTCTTCAAACCCGAGTGCGGATACGGCAAAGGCGAAGGATATATGATTTTCAACAGCCTAATGTCAGGGGATGCCGGCGACATTCTGTGGACTAACGATCTGCTCTTAGGGGACTGGGCGATGAGCTTCAATTTTTCTGAAGGCACGGCAAAAACCGCAATTGTTTTCAGTGAGGAAGTCCGGGGGCGTTCTCAAAAAACGTCTGCCAGTCCTAACCCGGAGACCGGAGAGCGGCAGGCGGTGCAGAATCTTCCCAAAACAGACTCGAAGCCAGTCGAGAACGAGGCGGCGGCGCTGAAAACCATTGCGCTGTCCCCTGAAAAATCAAAAGGCGGAAAAAGTTTCTCAAGTAGCGGAAAACCGTGGCACGGAGTCAGAGCCGAAAAAAAAGCCGGTAAAATCACGGTTTTCGTTGACGACGCGCAGACCGGAGAAATCACCGCGGCGGGCGATTCGCTCATCAGGCCCGGAATAATGATGAGCTCCGGTTATGCGAAAATTGACGATATCTTTTGCGAACTCCGCCCCGATTTTCTCTATGAATTCAATTTCAATCAGCCTTATACGCTTGAAATGTCGGACTGGACAGATAAGAGCGAAAAAATTTATTTTATGGGCGGATATTACTCTTTTGTGAGGCTGGAAAGCGGTAAGGGGCTTTCTCAGTTGACTTCCAAAAGAAACTTTTCGCCGGGCTTTGCCCTTCTTGCCACACTTGGAACTGAAAAACAGACGGCGATAAGCTTCAGTATTGTCCGGCCGGACAACGGAATGATTTCGGAATCATTTTCGGTTTTTGACAATATCGTCTCTCATCAGGCTGGCGGCAAATTGCTGAAAAAGGCGGAGTTGAAGGATTTTTTCGGCGACGGCAACGAGTTCAAGACAATTTATCTTGTGCTCCGGCGCGACGGTTCCGCCGCGATTTATCTCGGCGACGCGCTCGGGGCGTCAAGGCTTGTCCTCGATAGTAAAGTTCTTTTTCCTTTGAAAAAATTCAAAATAGGAGTAAAATCGGAACCGCTTGACATAAAAAGGCTTGCAATATGGGAAAACCGCTAATTGTAATTTTTCTCCTCTCGATTGCGATTATCGCATCTTTATACTCCGTATTCGAAAATCAGAAAATGATAGATGATGCGGTTTTCGACAGAACGCAGATGCCTACGGATTTGACAGAGGGACTGTATCTAATGGCGAAATCATTGCCGCGTGGCGGCAAGGTTTTTTATTGGACGAAAGACAGGGGGATTGTCCTTGAATGCAAGATCGCCTCCCTGAATTATCATTTTTATCCCCTGAATTTTATTTTCAGAGACGAAGACAGGATGGATGAATGCGGCTTCATTATTTGCAAAAGCTCCGAGATAGCTCAGTTAGAGGGGATTATTAGGAAAAAATCCGATATCTTCATATTCGACAGGACCGTCGCTGATTACACGATATTCAAAAAACTAATTATAGAACGATGAACTGGATGCTCTTCACGGTTTCGCTGATTCTGCCGTCCATCCCCGGATATTTTCTTCTGAAGTCATTGAACTGTAGTAGGTTCGGGACATTGCCGGATTTTATTCTTTCGCTGATTATCGGCAAAAGCCTTGTTACTTTGTCCATTTTCGTTGTTCTCATAAGCGGGGTTCCCCTGAATTCCGGAACATCATTGTCCGCATTTTCGGTTGTTTTGGTTTTAGCGTTTACCGCGGCGTTCATTTCCGGGTCGCACCGGCGGAACGCTGACGATAAACAAGACGAAAGGCCGGCATTGTTCCCGCCGATGGGGAAGGGAATGAAATTTATATTTCTCATTATTTTGAGTTTGCTTATATGCCAGCTTGTTCAGCTTTCCCTTCTTAATTTCAAAGTTCCCGTTTCCGGTTATCCGGCCTGCGCGATAAACGCCTTCAAAGCGAAAACTGTTTTTTATGATGGCGCATCGTTCCGTGAACTGCTGTCCGACCCTGAAAAATCCTATGCGCATCCGGATTATCCGCTTGATTTTCCATTTTTACTGGGCTGGTCATCTTTTCGGATGGAAGTTTTCGATGATAAAATTCTAAAGCTAACGCCTTTGATTTTCGGGATATTACTCTGCGTCCTGATTTTTTTTCTGATTGAAACTGAAATCGGGGCTGTTCCGGCGGTAGCTCTCCTGTGTTTCATAGCGGCGAACGACACATTCAAGGCCTGTTGTCTGCATTATTATTCCGAAAATATTCTCGCGTGCCATGTTATCGCCGCGCTTTACTTCCTCAAAAAGGCTTTCACGGACAAAGCTGTGTCTGTTCGCGGCAACATATCTGCGGCATTTGTTTTTCTCGCCGGCGCGGCATGGGTGAAAAATGAGGGAATATTTTTCCTGCTGATTTGCGCTATTCTAATTTTTATATGGATATTGAGAGATAAAATCCGTATCGGATGGAGATTTTTCCCTGTGGCTTTACTCTGTCTGAGTTTTATTCTTCCGTGGCGGATTTTCTGTTATGCAAACAAATTTTCCAATCCGGACTTTGAATTAACAACGGCAAATGTTTTGTTTCAGAAAGCATCTGAAACTTTGATTTCATTTTTTAGAATCATATTTTTCAGTTTTGACTACGGCGTCATCTTCGTTGTTTTTTGTATTGCTGTTGCGGTCAAAATATACAGGCGCAAGCTCCCTTCCATCTATGAAATTCTCTTGCTTATGCTGACATTTTTTCCGTTCTTTGCGTATCCTGTGATTATGATTTTTTCCAATCGTGAACTGAGCTGGCATCTTCTTGCCGTCCCAAGATTGATTTATCTTTCATCGTTCACCGCTCTTCTTTTTGCCTCTTATATCTTTAGGGATTCGGACAGAGTCATCCCACAGGATAACGGATGGTTGGATTATCGGGTTTGAACTCAGCGTCCGCCCCGAGCGCTTGCGCCTCGGGGTTCATCGCTGACTACTTTTCAATCAATGAAATATGGACTATGTAACTTACAAATTTCTCTCGGCTTTTTATCCTTTACGGGCTTATGGCTCCGTTATTCGCCTTTTTTTTGCTTGTTGGTTTGTAAAAATCGGAGGGGATGATGTATATTCCGCCGCCAATAATTTTTCGGACTGGATAAAACTTCCGCTTTTTTTCCGGTGTTTTTTCTGAGCGGCCTCTCGGATTTGGTCAGGCGCCTGTTGGAAACGTGTTTCTTGAGAAATGACAAAACTGTTTAAATTTAAAATTTCACGATTGCTCGTCTTTTATCCGTTACTTCTGCCTGTCTGGAAAGAAACATATTTCAGGAGTGAAAACATTCAGGTTCAGAGAGTCGTTTTCGTATCGGACAAAGAGCTTGGGGAGCAGAAAAAATTCTTTTTGGCGTCGCCGGATCCTGTTCTCAGAACAAGGATAATCATGTCTCTTGAAAATTCGGGTAATCCGAACACGGGGCTCATCCTTGAGGAACTATTGTCAAAAGAAAAAGATGAGCAGACCATATCCGACATATTGAAAGTAATGAGCCTTGAAAAATTCCGGTGTTCGAGGACAGTTTTTTTAAAGGACAAGTTTAAATCGCAAATCCCGTCTTTGAGAGCCTACGCCGCCTGGCATTATATTGACAATGCCGCAGCTCCGGACAGCATAATTGAAATGCTTGAGTCTGAAAAATCGGAGTTTGTGACGAGCGTCGCGTGGAAGAAACTGCTTGACAAAAAAACGATATGCAGCGAGGACGCTCTTTCCTCCGCTTA
>JAGVIF010000502.1 GCA_020056205.1 Lentisphaeria bacterium
CTAAAAAAGAGACACGCTGAAGTCGAAGATCCCGAGCCGCGGGGCCTCGGGGCTGTGAACTCCAACGGCAGTTTCAAAGTAGAAAAGTTTTCTAAATTCTAAATTTTCGTGTGTCCCTTGTGTCCCTTACGTCTCTGTGGGGAATACTTACCTTGTGATGGAAATTTTCGCCGAAGAGTGTAGATTGACCGGCGTTTTTTTTTAAAAACGAATTGCGACAGAGTAAATATTCACCGAAAGAACAGGGTTCGGTGAATATTTACAGCCGGAGGAAAAAATGATAGATATTAGGATTATCAGGGAAAATCCCGAACTTATCAGGAAGAGTTGCGAAAGAAGAAATGTGGACGCGAAAATAGTTGACGATGTTGCCGCGCTAGATTCCGGGTACAGGGAGATATTGAAAAATGTTGAATCTCTCAGGGCGGAAAGAAACAGGCTCAGCGCCGAATGCAAAGCCAACCCTGAAGCTCGTGTTACAGTCAAAAAAATAAAAGAAACATTGTCAGAACAGGAGGCGAAGCTTGCCGAAGTTGACACGAAGCTCCGCGACCGGATGAGCTGGCTTCCAAATCTGCTGTCGGATGATGTTCCTGACGGCAAAAGCGATGCGGACAATCGCGAAATTCGCAAAGTTGGGGAAATCAGGAATTACTCTTTCAAGCCGAGGGATCATCAGGAGCTTGGCGAGAGGCTTGGCGTAATAGACACGGAGAAGGGGGCGCGTGTGGCGCAGTCTGGGTTCTACTATTGGAAGGGCAGGGGGGCGGAATTGTGTTCGGCTCTTTTCTTCTGGGCGCAAAAAGTTCTTGTTTCTAAAGGATTTACATCTTTTTTCACGCCTTGCGTCGCGAAGCCGCAGACTCTTTACGGAACAGGTTACCTGCCGTTTTTTGAGAATCAGATATATAAGATAAAAGACGAGGAATTGGCGCTTATCGGAACATCCGAGCAGACCCTTGTCGGATATCACAGCGATGAGACTATGGCAAGCTCGGAACTGCCGCTTTTATACACCGCTTTTACTCCCTGTTTCAGGACTGAAGCTGGCAGTTATGGAAAGGCGTCGAGAGGAATTTTCAGGGTTCATCAGTTTCATAAAGTTGAACAAATTGTTTTTTGCATGCCGGAAGAGTCGGAAAAATATCATCAGCTTTGCCTCGAAAATGAAGAATACATGCTTAAAGCCCTCAATATCCCTTACAGAGTTGTTGATGTATGCGTCGGGGATATGGGCGCGCCGGGCTACAGGAAATACGACATCGAGGCGTGGTTCCCGGGCTTCGGCGGCTACAGGGAAGTTACCTCCAACACAAATCTGACCGACTTCCAATCGCGGAGGCTTAATGTGAGATACAGAAAGGACGGCGGGGAAAAAGGGTTTGTTCATACGATAAGCGCCACCGCTGTAACGGATCGCTTTGTTATCGCCATTCTCGAAAATTTCCAGCGGGAAGACGGTTCGGTTCTTGTCCCTGATGTCCTTGTCCCTTTCACAGGATTTGATATTATAAAGTAAATATTTACCATTCAAAAACAGGTGAATCCATGAATAAAAACACGGCAGGCGTTGAATTTGAAAAATTACTTTGTGAAAAGGAAAAAGAAATTGAGGCCATCTACGAAAACTCGCCGATAATTCTTCTTCTCCTCGACGAAAATTACAAAATTAAAAAAAACAACAGGAGGTTCGCGGAAGTCGCGGAGAAAAATGGATTTTCCTTCCGTAGCGCGCGCATCGGCGACGTTCTCGCGTGCGAGAATGTAGCGAAGAGCCCGAACGGTTGCGGCTCTTCCAAGTCTTGTGCCACATGCGGCCTGCGCAATGCGATAAGCGGTGTCCTTGAAACCGGATGTCCGTGTTGTGACCTGAAGACTGATTTGTCCGCCATGGAAGGGGGAAAAAAAGTTGGCAAGACCTTTCTCGTCTCCGCTTCCAGGATATTCATTGAAAAGACTCCGCACGTCTTTGTTTCCCTCATAGATATGTCGGAACACATAAAACTTGAGAGCCAGTTGCTTCACGTTCAAAAGATGGACGCGATGGGACAACTCGCCGGCGGCATGGCGCACGATCTCAACAACATGCTTCAGGTTATCACCGGATATTCATCTATTATATTCTCGTCATTGGCAGCAAACGCTCCGGAGCGCGAATTTATAGTTGAAATATCAAAGGTGTCCGAGCGCGGAGCCGCTCTTGTCAAACAAATGCTTGCATTCAGCCGCAAACAGCCGTTGCAACTGGAATATCTTAATCTCAACAGAACAGTGAAAGATGCTCTCTCGATGCTTTCGCGCCTGATTCCGGCAAATATCACTATTGATTTTGTGCCGGGGCACGAACTCGGAACAGTCCACGCTGACCCTGTTCAGATGGAACAAATAGTAATGAATCTTTGCCTTAACGCCCGCGATGCAATGCCCGACGGCGGCGCGCTTTGCGTTGAAACAGAAAATACCCTTCTCAATAGATCGTACTGTAAAAGCCATATTACGGCTTCAGCCGGACATTATCTTCTTCTGTCAGTTACCGACAATGGAGTTGGAATGGACAGGGAAACTCTTTCGCACGTCTTCGAGCCGTTTTACACCACAAAAAGGATGGGAAGGGGCACCGGTCTCGGTCTTTCCACCGTCTACGGAATCGTGACGCAACACAAGGGGATGGTGAATGTTTACAGCGAAAAGGACAAAGGCACCACATTCAAAGTATATATTCCAATCGTTGAGGCGAAAGCGCGCGAGATCGGAACGAAAATTCTTGGTCCTATCCGCGGAGGAAGTGAATGTGTTCTTGTCGCCGATGATGATGAGTCTGTTCTGTGGGTACTGCGCCATACCCTTGAAGACGCCGGATACAAGGTGATTACGGCCGTGAACGGGGCCGAGGCTTTGGAGAAGTTTAGGGGGCGCTCCGGCGAAATATCAATGCTCGTTCTGGATGTCGTGATGCCGATAAAAGGGGGGCACGAGGTCTACGGCGAATTGAAATCAGAATATCCGCATCTTAAATTTTTGTTCTCCAGCGGATATTCCGACAACGCCATCCACAAGGGGCATATCATACAGGACGGGATAGATTTTATTCCCAAACCATATGCGCCGGACGATTTGTTGCGGAGGGTGCGTGAGATTCTCGACCGGAAAAAATAGGAGACAATCGAGAAGTTCGGCCTGCGGTGAGCTTGCTCGCAGTGAGCTTGTTTGCGGTGAGCTTGCCTGCCCTGAGCTTGCCGAAGGAGTCGAACTCGTCGAAGGGTTGTTGAAAATCGAAAAATAAAATGTGAAATCCGTTCGTAGTAGCGCAATTTATTGCGCGTTATCAAGAACGGCGTATAAATTCGCCTACTACAAACAAAGCGATGCCGATAGCGATACCGACCC
>JAGVIF010000101.1 GCA_020056205.1 Lentisphaeria bacterium
CACGAAATTATTTTTCACCTTTTTCCCTTTTTTTGCCACGAATTACACGAATGATTTTCTTATATTTAAAACTTTGACACTCTGACACTTTAACACATTGACACTCTCAATCTTTCGCACTTCCGCACCTTAGAACTTTAGCACTCTCGAACTCTCGAACTTCTTCTCTTATTCTTTTGGGTTGCGGGGCGAAGGCGACCTTAGTATATCACATAAGTCTTATACAAGAGATTCATTACCGAATTGAGCGACTCATCGAGGGCCCCATCGGCAGAAAGTTCCAAATCAGATTTCAGGGCGATTGATTTGTCTTTGCCTATATGAACAACGAAGACCTCGTTCGGAGAGTTGAGCAGTCTGAGTTTTTGGATGTCGTAATCATCAAGATCGTCTATCACCGTTATGAAAATCATTCCGGCATCGGTCATTATCCTCGCCAGTTCTCCTATTCTGCGCACGTGCTCGTCCTTGTCCATGACAACGGTCATGTCGGACTCAAGCCCCCCGGAAATACTGCCGACTCCGAGGTAATAGACATTGAGCCTGAGCATAAACAATTGGTGTTCAAGCTTTTTCGCAATGATTCTCTTCTCGCCGCCCTCCGGTCCTGTTATTATTATAAATTTGCTTTTGTGGTTGTTTCTTGACGCGCGATCGCATTCGTTCACCAACCCCTTTTCCCATGAATATTCACGTTGAGAAATATGACTGCTTATAAGCGATTTACTGTCGTCGTCTTTCGATACGATTATTCCGCCTCCGGCGATATCGTAGTTGTCAACTATCACGAATCTGCCGGTGTTTTCTATTTCTGAAACCGGATCGAAGGCCACAGGTTTTGAAGTTTCGATTACACATTCTCCGACATCATGCCTGTCAAGCTGTTTTTTCCCTTGTATTGTAGTCAGTTCCGATGCGTCAATCACATTCAATACATCAACGAGTTCGACAGATTCTCTCGCTGAGCCGAGCTTCAGTTTGTAGCGTTTTCCGCAAATCATAGGGGATCTTCCCATCCAGAAGATGTTTACTTTGAGACGGGTTGAAATTTGCGCCGGACTCTCATCCTTTCTGTACATCAGTTCACCCTGTTTGACATATATTTGCGTGGACAGAGTGAGGCCTGTGGAATACGGAGAAGATATTTGATTTTTTGCCGGAACATTGAATCCTTCTATTGATCGGACTTCCGACTCCTTGCCGGAGGGCAGAAAAATCACGCGGTCTCCAACCCTTACCGTTCCGGTTGCTATTGTGCCGGCTATTATTCTCCTCTCATCTCCGAAATTTGTGAATTTGTAAATATCCGAACCGGCATCCTGAAGGGCTGATTTTCTTTTTCAGGCTTCTGGATGAACAAATCAATTTGTTCGAGAATTGTAGGCCCATCAAACCACGGGATACTCGGAGATTTTTCAATCATATTGTCGCCTAATCTTCCGCTCGCCGGAATGAAACTTAATGGCTTTACACCAATGTTTTCAAGAAATTTTGAATATTCTTCCTTTATCTGTTCATAGACATCTCTTGAGTATTCCACAAGGTCGAATTTGTTGACTATGACGGCTATCTGTTTTACGCCGAGCATACTGAGAATGTAGCCGTGCCGTTTTGAGTTCTCTTTAATTCCCTCATTGGCGTCAATGACAAGAAGAGCCGCTTCAGCGCGGGCGGCGCCCGTAACCATGTTTTTCAAAAATTCTATATGCCCCGGAGCGTCAATAATAAGGTAGTTTCTTTTTTTCGTTTTGAAGAAACACCTCGCCATGTCTATGGTTATTCCCTGTTTCTGCTCATTTTTGAGAGCGTCAAGAAGGAAGGCATACTCGAAAGGCCGTGAATTTCTTCTGCACGTTTCCTTTACCTGCTCGAGCTTCCCTTCCGGCAGGGAACCGGTGTCGCTCAAAAGCCTTCCTATTATCGTGCTTTTCCCGTGATCAACATGTCCGACTATTACTATTTTGAAAAATTCTTTTGAACCCATTTGCTCACCATTTTTGTTACTGTTTGAAATTATAAAAAATTCGTTGTTTGAGTTACATATAGCCTTCGCGTCTGAGCGTCTCCAGCCCGCCGCCGTCGTCCTTGTCCTGGGCTCTCCCTGATCGTTCCGCGATATTCGCAAATTTCCCGCTTTTCAGCTCCTCTATTATTTCCTTCGTGTTTTTTGCGGTGGACTGCACACACCCCGTGCACGGATAGCAGCCGAGCGAACGATATCTTTTTCCGTCTCCTCTGTCAAAGTAAAGGGAGGTGATCGGTATCTCTTCCATGTCTATATATTCCCAGATGTTGAGTTCTGTCCAATCAAGCAAGGGATGCACTCTGATATGAGTTCCGGGCGCGAAATCTGTCTTGTACTGACCCCAAAGTTCCGGCGGCTGGTCGTCAACATTCCAATCACTCTGCTTGTCGCGCGGAGAAAAATAGCGCTCCTTTGATCTGCTGCCCTCCTCATCTGCCCTGGCGCCAACAATAACGCCGGTGTAGGGCTCGCT
Organism: Lentisphaeria bacterium; assembly: GCA_020056205.1. Lineage (GTDB taxonomy): Bacteria > Verrucomicrobiota > Lentisphaeria > Victivallales > GWF2-50-93 > JAGVIF01. Next base: position 2,499 of record JAGVIF010000101.1, read on the forward strand.
GTTCTTGTCCGTCTCCAATTCTCCTGTTTGCTGATTAAGACGAAATCTCGGCCACTCTCCGGAGAGCGTGTGCTTTAACGCCTCGCTTTTGAGATATTTACAGCACGTCAGACGATCAACCTTTCCCTCGGGAAAAGTCAGTTTTTCGTCAAGCGCTTTGCGGTTTTGCCCGACAATCAGGTCAACATGCCACTTGAGCGCAAATTCGTTCCGGTATTTTATCATTTCCGGTATTTTGTATGAAGTGTCTATGTGAAGAAGCGGAAAAGGCACATGTCCGAAAAAAGCCTTTCTTGCAAGCCACAATAGGACGGTGCTGTCCTTCCCAACAGACCAGAGCATTACAAGGTTTTTGAACTCGCGGTATGCCTCGCGAAAAATATGAACGCTGTGTGATTCAAGCGCTTCAATATGGTTCATAGTTTGAAATCCTGTTTTAGTGTCTTTGTTTTAAAGAGCCAATTGCAGAACTCATAAACCGCGCCGTTGCAGATGCCATCGGAGGGCTCGCAAGTATTTTTGGCAGGGGCAATACCCGCAACGGTCTTGCCC